>NZ_VMMZ01000037.1:5342-12465 GCF_013277475.1 Streptococcus sp. k-628 | reverse complement strand
CATATATCTACGGCAAGGCAAAGCTGACGTAGTTTGAATTTGATTTTCGAAGAGTATTAGAAACATTTTATAAAGACCACCAAGTTAATCCCTTCATCTCACCTGAATATGATTTGAATGCTTGGCTCCTAAATCCCAAGCGAAATATCAAGGATTTTAAGAAAGATATCTACTAATTTTAGTTTATAAAATATGAATCAATAGATTCTAAATAGGGGAATAATTTAGTTCTATAAAAATTAACTTCTACACCTACAACGCCTATTCTGACAGACTTTGTAACAGTCTAAGAAAAAAAGTAGAGATTCATACAGTATCTAGATTTTTCAAAAATTCTTTATCATCAAATATTATTAACGAAACTATCCAAACCAAATCCGATGCATTACTTCAAAGAATTCTTTAGTTATTTGACTATCAAGGGCTTTTATTAAAAAATTTTTTCAAATAATTGCCACCTTGGCACATAAATTCTTGCTTTCTAAATTTAAATGTGATATATTTATAACATAAAATTTAAGTGTTATATATTTATAACATAAAAAAGGAGTCTATCATGAAAAAAAGTCAAAAAATGCGTGGCCTCATTGCAATGATTGCCGTAGCTCTCTTTATTGATTTTATTGTTTTATTTGGTTCTAATCTTAGTTGGGGACCCAAGTTAGTTATTACTGGTATTTCAGTACCAGGTCAAATTGTAGCTATTTGGAGCTGGCTACATAAGAGTCAGAAAGGTAAGGGAAAGATTATTTTTGACTTGTCTGCTAAGCTTTACACGATACTTATATTTGCAGCAAGCATTTTTTATACAGTAGGAATTTGGATTGCGACCCCAAGCGTAAGTTCTGGTATTAAAGAATGGATTTTGGGAATTATCCTCGTTATTGAAGTGATTGCATTTGGTTTTTTCTCTTTAAAAAATGTCAAGGAAACTCCGGACGAACGCTTTTATGCTAATTTAGCAAAGGCAGCTAGCTTGATGTTGGTTTTTATACTAGGCACACTGATGATCCTAGCAGTTATCATTGGGTATATGGGGCCTCTCACTCTTTACATGGGACAGATATTTATTAGCATAGCTGCCTTGATTTGCATCTTTGCGGTTGTCTATTTTATCTTGGAACGGAAAGGATAAGCATGGCCAAAGAAAGCAAAATTATTACTAATCTCAAATCTGTTCGTGAGTCCACAGGCATGACCCAGCAGGAGTTAGCCGACCTCATCGGCATGCGACGCGAGACAATTCTGCACTTGGAAAATAATCGTTACAACCCTTCGCTGGAAATGGCTCTTAAAATTGCTCAAGTTTTTAATCTGAAAGTAGAAGACCTCTTTGAACTCAGACAGCAAGAGGAAGCATAATTCTTTTCGAGACCTAGTATTAAGTTCATTGATTAATTAGGAATTGAATCCAAAAGAAAAAATCCTTTGAAAATGTGCTCTTTTAAAATATGGTAATTCTTTCGAATTAACCTTTACTAATTGTGATGCTTTACGAGCCTTCTTAAGATCTGGTTTCCTAAATACTTCGAGTACACTTATGGCATTGATGCCTCTAAACAAGCTACTTTCTGATTGGCTTCCTCTTAAACTGTCTTGTCACTAACATTTGAAATCCACTTCCTTTTAGGGTACAATGGTAGAAATAAATTTTTGAGAGGAATAGAATGAAAAAACTAGCAACCCTTCTTTTACTGTCCACTGTAGCCCTAGCTGGATGTAGCAGCATCCAACGTAGTCTGCGTGGCGATGACTATGTGGATTCCAGTCTTGCTGCCGAAGAAAGTTCTAAAGCAGCTGCCCAATCTGCCAAGGACTTAAACGATGCTTTAACAAATGAGAATGCCAACTTCCCTCAACTTTCTAAGGAAGTTGCTGAAGATGAAGCCGAAGTAATTCTCCACACAAGTCAGGGCGATATCCGCATTAAACTCTTTCCTAAACTCGCTCCTCTAGCGGTTGAAAACTTCCTCACTCATGCCAAGGAAGGCTACTATAACGGCATTACCTTCCACCGTGTCATCGATGGCTTCATGGTTCAAACTGGAGATCCAAAAGGGGACGGTACAGGTGGTCAGTCTATCTGGCATGACAAGGATAAGACAAAAGACAAGGGAACTGGTTTCAAGAACGAGATTACTCCTTATCTCTATAACATCCGTGGTGCTCTTGCTATGGCTAATACTGGTCAACCAAACACCAATGGTAGCCAGTTCTTCATCAACCAAAATTCTACAGATACCTCTGCTAAACTCCCTACAAGCAAGTATCCAAAGAAAATCATCGAAGCCTACAAAGAAGGTGGAAACCCTAGTCTAGATGGCAAACACCCAGTCTTTGGTCAAGTGATTGACGGTATGGATGTTGTAGATAAGATTGCTAAAGCCGAAAAAGATGAAAAAGACAAGCCAACTACTGCTATCACAATCGACAGCATCGAAGTGGTGAAAGACTACGATTTTAAATCTTAAAAACCAAAAAATACAGTATCCACATTCGGTACTGTATTTCTTTTATCCTCATTTTTAAGTTAGATTATTAAAATCCCAGATTTGGTCCATCCAGCCTTCATAGAAGTCTGGTTCGTGGCAGACCATAAGAATAGATCCCTTGTATTCTTTGAGAGCACGTTTGAGTTCATCCTTGGCATCCACATCCAAATGGTTAGTCGGCTCGTCCAGCACTAAAACGTTGTTTTCACGATTCATCAAGAGACAGAAACGAACCTTGGCTTGTTCCCCACCTGACAAGACCTGAATTTGGCTTTCAATATGCTTGGTTGTCAGACCACAACGGGCAAGGGCTGCACGAACTTCTGCTTGGTTGAGAGCTGGAAAGGCATTCCAAACAGCCTCTAGTGGTGTTTGACGATTACCGCCTTCTACTTCCTGTTCAAAATAACCGAGTTCTAGGTAGTCACCGCGTTCCACTTCCCCAGCGATTGGTGGAATAATACCCAAGAGAGACTTCAAGAGAGTTGTTTTCCCGATACCATTGGCACCGATAATAGCAACCTTTTGATTGCGTTCAAAGGTAAGATTTAAGGGCTTGGTCAGAGGTCGATCATAACCAATCTGCAAATCTTTTGCTTGGAAGATAAAGCGTCCTGGTGTACGAGCTGGTTTGAAATCAAAGGATGGTTTTGGTTTCTCACTTTGCAGTTCGATAATATCCATCTTATCCAATTTCTTCTGACGAGACATGGCCATGTTTCGTGTTGCAACACGCGCTTTGTTTCGTGCGACGAAGTCCTTGAGGTCCGCAATCTCTTTCTGCTGACGTTCGTAGGCTGCCTCTAGCTGAGATTTCTTCATAGCATAGACTTCTTGGAACTGGTAGTAGTCACCAGAGTATCGTGTCAACTGTTGATTTTCCACATGATAGACAATATTAATCACATCGTTCAGGAATGGGATATCATGTGAAATAAGGACAAATGCATTTTCATAGTTTTGGAGATAGCGCTTGAGCCAGTCAATATGCTCAGCATCCAAGTAGTTGGTCGGCTCGTCAAGAAGCAAGATATCTGGCTTTTCAAGGAGGAGTTTAGCCAAAAGAACCTTGGTTCTTTGCCCACCTGACAAAGAAGTTACATCTGTATCCATGCCAAAGTCCATGACACCAAGGGCACGCGCTACTTCGTCAATCTTAGCATCCAAGGTATAGAAATCACGACTCTCCAAACGGTCTTGAAGTTCGCCAACTTCTTCCATGAGAGCATCAACATCCGCTCCGTCTTCAGCCATTTCCATATAAAGGTCATTGATACGGGATTCCGCTTTAAACAGCTCATCAAAGGCTGTACGGAGCACATCACGAACAGACTGACCTTCTTCCAAGACTGAATGCTGATCCAAGTAACCCGCCGTCACATATTTGGACCACTCCACCTTTCCTTCATCTGGTAACATCTTACCAGTTACAATGCTCATAAAGGTTGATTTCCCTTCACCATTGGCACCGACTAGACCGATATGTTCTCCCTTGAGGAGACGGAAGGACACATCTTCAAAAATTGCACGGTCACCAAAACCGTGACTCAGATTTTTAACTTCTAAAATACTCATTTTAATTCCTTATCTTGTTTTTATGTAATTGTTTATAGAGGAGCCAAGCCAGATAGCCACCCAAGGTATTGGTCCACAAATCATCAATCTCAAAGACGCGATTAAAATCAAAGAAAAAATCTAAGACTAACTGCGTACACTCGATTCCAAGACTCACTAGAAAACTGAAAAGAAGAACTTTTTTTGTTTTCCGTAAATTTGGAAAGAGATAAATAAGTTGAAAGATCAGAGGAAAAAGCAAGAAGACATTGAGGATATTTTGTAAAAAAATCCAGCTTAATTGTCCCATATCACTCACTTCGCCCAGTTTCCAGAAAGAATTGAAAGGAGTCAAAAGAAAAACCAGGCGTCCAAGATGCTGAATACCTGGAGTTCCCACCCCCACGGGAGAATGTTCTTGAGGAGTAAAGCAAAAATAGACAATGCAAATGCTATAAAAAATGACTCCCCAGATCAAAACATGATTATAAGTCTTCTTCATCATTAAGGATTGACTGCTGCGACTGCTTTCTGGCGGTCACGTTTCATTGTATTGGAACGCAATTGTCCACAAGCTGCATCAATATCTGTACCATGCTCTTGCCGAACCACACAGTTGACCCCTTTTTTCTTAAGCGTATCATAGAAGGCCAACACGCGCTCTTTGGGACTACGGCTATATTGGTCATGTTCACTAACTGGGTTGTAAGGAATCAAGTTTACATAAGACAATTTCTTGATGTTCTTGAGCAATTCAGCCAATTCCAAGGCTTGCTCTACACCGTCATTGACTTCATTGAGCATGATGTATTCAAAGGTCACACGACGATTGGTTGTTTCGATGTAGTACTCAATAGCCGCAAAGAGTTTTTCAATCGGAAAGGCACGGTTAATCTTCATGATGCTTGAACGCAACTCATTGTTAGGTGCGTGAAGGGAAACGGCAAGATTGACCTGAACTCCTTCATTAGCAAAATCACGAATTTTATGGGCCAAACCTGAAGTTGAAACCGTGATGTGACGAGCACCGATAGCCATTCCCTTGTCATCATTGATGGTACGAACGAAATTCAAGACATTGTTATAGTTATCAAAAGGCTCACCGATACCCATGACAACGATATGGCTGACGCGTTCATCCTGACCACGCTCATCAAAGTATTTCTGAACCAGCATGATTTGCGCTACGATTTCTCCATTATTAAGGTCGCGTTGTTTCTTGATCAAACCAGAGGCACAGAAGGTACAACCGATATTACATCCGACCTGAGTCGTCACACAGACTGACAAACCATAGTGTTGACGCATGAGTACTGTTTCAATCAACATACCGTCAGGCAATTCAAAGAGATATTTAACTGTCCCATCAGCAGACTCTTGCACGATACGCTGTTTCAAGGGATTAACCACAAACTGGTCATTAAGCTTAGCAATCAAATCCTTGGAAAGGTTGGTCATTTCTTCAAATGACTGGACACGTTTACGATAGAGCCATTCCCAAATTTGGTCTGCACGGAATTTCTTTTCTCCCTGCTCCAAAACCCATTCCTGCATGGTTTGACGTGTTAAACTATAAATTGACGATTTCATTTCTACTCCTTATTCTCTACTCACTTCTGACGAATGACAAAATGACGTTGTCCCTTGTCCTCTTTCTGAGAATGCTGGTCCTTCTGACGACGTCTATTTTTCTTATCTGCATTCGGCTTTCGTTTTGTTTGAGTCGGTTTCTTTCCTTTTTTAGAAGGTGTTTCTTCTTCCTTCTTACGCATTTTCTTATCAAATGATGCTCGCTTAGGGGCTTCATTTGATAAGACAAAATAGGCACAACCATAACTACAATACTCTAAAAGGTAGTCTTGTAAACGACTGATTTTTTCAAGTTTTTCTTCTGTTCGATCATCCTTGTAAAAACCTCGTAGGCGAAGCTGTTCGTTGCTCCAGTCTCCCACGATATAATCAAACTTGGTTAAGACTTCTGAAAAACGCTGATTAAAAGCCGTCACATCAAAGGCATCCTTGATATTTTCCACCAAGGAAAAAGCTATCCCTTCCGTTTCGACCTTGTCCCCATGTAAATGGAACTCAGGACCAGGAAACTTGTTATAGTTGTATAATTCAGGTGCAATTTCTTTTCGCATAGATATCCTTTTTTCACGATTACTTAATACTTTATTCTACCATAATTTCTAGCAGTTAGCACGTTTCTCATAAAAATGAAAAAAGTCTGACGATTTTGTCAGACTCGAATCATATGACCTAAAAAAGAGAAGAACTATTCTTCCCTCCATATACCATTATTTAGCGGCTGCGTACAATTCATCTACTTTGTTCCAGTTGATTACTGAGAAGAAAGCTTTGATGTAGTCAGGACGCACGTTGCGGTATTTCACGTAGTAAGCATGTTCCCAAACGTCCAAGCCCAAGATTGGTTTTTTACCTTCTGAGATTGGTGTGTCTTGGTTTGCTGTTGAAGTCACTTCAAGTTTCCCTTCTTTGTTGACAACCAACCATGCCCATCCAGAACCGAAACGAGTTGTTGCTGCTGCAGTGAAAGCTGCTTGGAACTCTTCAAATGAACCAAATGTTGCATCGATTGCTGCTGCAAGTTCTGCTGAAGGAGCTGTTTTCTCAGGAGTCATCAATTCCCAGAAAAGAGCATGGTTCAAGTGTCCACCACCATTGTTAATAAGCGCTTGACGGATATCAGCTGGGATAGATTCTACATCAGCAAGCAAGGCTTCAAGGTCTTCACCAATTTCAGGGTGTTTTTCAAGAGCTGCATTGGCATTGTTGACATAAGTTTGATGGTGTTTGTCATGGTGCAAGTGCATTGTTTCCGCATCGATGTATGGTTCCAAAGCGTCGTATGCATATGGAAGATCTGGTAAGATAATAGCCATCTGTAATACCTCTTTTTCTTTCTATATGAAAATGATAACGCAAACATTCACTTTTTTCAAGTTTTTTGCTTATAGATGAAGAAATCACTGAAATACTTTCTAATAATACTCTTCGAAAATCTCTTCAAACCGCGTCAACGTCGCCTTGCCGTAGGTATATGTAACTGACTTCGT
>NZ_VMMZ01000037.1:0-5316 GCF_013277475.1 Streptococcus sp. k-628 | reverse complement strand
TATCCACAACCTCAAAGCACTGCTTTGAGCAACCTGCGGCTAGTTTCCTAGTTTGCTCTTTGATTTTCATTGAGTATAAAACAAGCAAATCAGCAAGAAACCCACGACAAAATAATAATATTGACACGGGTTATAGTTTCAAAAATAATTTCAATTTACCTGACTAGCAATCTGTAGGAGTGCCTTTTCAAAAAGGAAACCTTTTTCATAAAGACCTGTCTTAATCTGATAGTCTGTCTCAATCAAATAGGAAATAGCTTGCTTCAAAAAGCTCAAGGAAAGTCCTCTTGAATCTCTCAGCGCAAACTTGATTTGATAGGGATTAGGATTGCGTCCGAGAAAACTTCCTAGACTATTTGCAATCTGAGATTCTGTTTGCCCAGACTCCGCCAAAATCTTCACCTGAGTAAAAGTCCGAAATTGTCCTAGCATGACTGCAATCAGTTTGATTTCATCTTCACCTTGCAAGGTCAAGTCTCTAACCAAGTCACGCGCCTGATCCATCTTTTTAGTCAGAATAAACTGAGTTAAGTCAAAGATATTGTCCTGCAAGGTCTTGGGAATAGCGTTGACAATATCCTCTTCTTCGATAACAGAATCTGCCTTATAGGACTGTAAAAAGAGGAGATTTTTCTGAATTTCGCTAAATTGAAAACCAGATTTGATAAGGAGATTTTCAAAAGAATTATTGGCAAACTGCAGACCTTGTTTCTGGCTCCACTTTTGGAAATACTGGCGCAATTCTTGTTCTTTGGCTTCTACTGCGTCAAAAACCTTGGCATCACGCTTCAGTAATTTAACCAACCGTCTTTTACTATCCAGTTTTCCTTCCGCAAAGATCAACAACTTGGTTGTTGGCGAAGGATTGTCAAGGTATTCCTCAAACGACTTAAGCTCATCATCTGTTAAAAAGCGTTTCTTGGCTGTTGTCATATCAACAAAATGATCCAATATCACGATTTTCTCATCCGCAAAGAAAGGAAGGCTGACTAACTCCAGTTCCACATCCTTGTAAACTACTTCTTTCATATCAAAGTAGGCAAAGTTGAGGTCGGCAGAATCATAGCCAATCTGTTTCAATACTTGACTCTTCATCACTTCAAACTGACCCTGATCTGTCCCTGTAAATAGGCTTAGACTAGGTAAATTTGATAAAGTCAACTTCTGACTTTCTTCAATGGCTAGCATCTTCTCTCCTTTCTTCTGATTTTTTAATGAATTTAATCAATATAGCGCAATTCCCCACGGAAATCTTCTAAGCTCTCGTACCCTTTTTCCGCCATGATAGCTTTTAGTTCATTGGTAATACGTTCGAAAGCACCGACGCCTTCTTTGTGAAGGGTGGTTCCCACCTGTACCATACTGGCACCACAGAGGATGTGTTCAAAGGCATCACGACCAGTCAGAACTCCTCCTGTTCCGATGATTTGGATTTGAGGGTTTAAGCGTTGATAAAAGGCGTGAACATTAGCTAGAGCAGTCGGTTTGATATACTCCCCACCAATCCCACCGAAACCATTTTTAGGGCGAATAACGACAGATTCATCTTCTATATACAGTCCGTTTCCGATTGAGTTGACGCAGTTGACAAACTTGAGCGGATACTTGTTAAAAATAGCTGCCGCTTGGTCAAAGTGAACAATATCAAAATAAGGTGGAAGCTTAATTCCAAGAGGTTTTGTAAAGTAAGCAAATACTTCTGCCAAAATCCGGTCTGTTGTCTCAAAATCATAGGCAATCTGAGGTTTTCCTGGAACATTTGGACAGGAGAGGTTTAGCTCAGTCAGACCACGAAAATCACTCTCTTGGACTTTTTTCAAAATAGTATGGGTTTCCTCTGGAGACATGCCAACTAGAGATAAAAAGAAAGTTCGGTTCGGCTCTTTTTCCTGCAAGTCCAAAAGATAGTTCAAATAATAGTCTAAGCCCTTATTCGGCAAGCCCATAGAGTTGATAGAACCAAGTGGGACATCTTGATAGCGTGGCTCAGGATTTCCCTGACGGAAGTCCAAGGTTGCTGTCTTAGTGACAAAGGTTCCTGCCGCTGAGTTTTTAACCCCTTCTAGCTCCTCTATCGTCATACAAGCCACACCTGCTGCATTCATCAAGCAATTATCAAACTCAAAACCAGCAATTTGTGTTTTCGTTGATACCATGATTCTAATCCTCCAGATTCCTTTTATTGCTAATATTATACCACAGTTTTAATTCTAGGTTTACTAGATTCTATGGTTCTATCTATTTATTCGGAAAAGAAAGTCTAGTGCAGAAGTCATGCTATGGAAACAGCTAGTGTATTGGAAGTTTGAACAAAGCTTGGGTAACAGACTTTTGAATGAAGTCCAAGCAACAAGGAGAAATCTCAACCTTTATCATTTTTAAAGAAATACATGTAAATCTCTACTTTCGCAAAATGGATTTTCAGAACAGTATCCCAGCATAGTTAAAAATTATAAAAAGAGAGGAAGTTCCCCTCTTAAGATTTTATTTGACTGCTTCTTTCAAAGCATCTACCTTATCCAAACGTTCCCACGGAAGATCAATATCTGTACGTCCCATGTGTCCATAAGCTGCTGTTTGACGGTAAATTGGACGCTTGAGATCAAGCATTTGGATAATCCCTGCAGGGCGAAGGTCAAAGATTTGGCGCGCTGCTTTTTCAAGCTTACTTTCAGCTACTGTTCCTGTACCGAAAGTATCGATACGAACAGAAACAGGTTGGGCAACACCGATAGCGTAAGCCAATTGTACTTCTGCCTTCTTAGCAAGACCGGCTGCAACGATGTTCTTGGCAATATAGCGAGCTGCATATGACGCAGAACGGTCCACCTTAGTCGCATCCTTACCAGAGAAGGCACCACCACCATGACGAGAGTAGCCACCATAAGTATCTACGATAATCTTACGACCAGTCAAACCGGAGTCTCCTTGAGGTCCACCGATTACAAAGCGACCAGTCGGATTGATGAAGAATTTTGTTTGCGCATCCAAGTAAGAGGCTGGAATAACCTCTTTGATAACCTTATTAATGACATCATTGTGAATTTGTTCGTTGCTGACTTCTGGATCGTGCTGAGTTGAAATAACGACTGTGTCCACACGTACTGGACGGTCATTTTCATCATACTCAACTGTAACTTGTGATTTAGCATCTGGGCGAAGATAGCTGATTTCCCCAGACTTGCGAAGTTCTGCCAGACGACGAACCAATTTATGACTGAGTGAGATTGGCAATGGCATGAGCTCTTCTGTTTCATCAACCGCAAATCCAAACATGAGACCTTGGTCACCAGCACCAATCAAGTCAAGCGGATCTTGATCTGCATTCCCACGAACCTCCAAGGCTTCGTTAACACCTTGGGCAATATCTGGTGACTGCTCAACAAGTGACGGATGGACACCCACCGTCTCAGCAGAAAAACCATATTCTGTATTGGTATAGCCAATCTCTACAATGGTATCACGAACCACACGGTTAATATCTACATAGGCATTTGTAGAAATTTCACCAAAAACATGGACGGAACCAGTATAGACAGCTGTCTCAGCAGCAACGTGCGCCTCTGGATCCTTGGCTAAAATAGCATCCAAAATCGCATCTGAAATTTGGTCTGCAATCTTATCTGGATGCCCCTCAGATACAGATTCAGACGTGAATAATTTACGTTCTGACATAAAAATGTCCCCCCTTAAAAATAGTGTTATAGAGTTACAAAGTACTGATAGGAAAACTCTTAGTGATAAATGCCTACCATCTTATCGGGACTATATAACTTTATCATTATACCATTTTTTAGCGCAATTTGCAGTCTTTAATGTGATATTTCGGTTTAGATAGTTCGTTCTCATAAAGCAAAAAGTTGGAGCTCAGTACTCCAACAATTTCTATTAAAATGTTTGGCGTTTAGCTTTACGCTCTGCACGACCGCGAGCACGATTTTCAGCGCGTTTGGTTTTGCGGCGCTTTTCATCAACCGCCCATTGAATTTTCTTCTTATAACCCGGTTTGACTTTTTTCTTTTTCTTTTTGACCAGACCAATCATTTCAATATCAAGCTTATCTTGCTTCTTCTCACGATTAGCACGACGATCACGGTCATAAGTATCTTGAAATTCCCCGTCTTTGACCATCTTAGGAGTAAACTTGATTCCCAATTTCTCCAACTCACGGATATCCGAGTCATCGCTTGGTTGGTAAAGGGTAATGGCTGTACCTGGTAGGCCATTACGCCCAGTTCGACCAACACGGTGCACAAAGAAGGATAAGTCTTGCGGAATGGCATCATTGATGACATGGCTGACACCTTCAATGTCAATCCCACGCGCCGCCAAGTCTGTTGCGACAATGTACTCAAAATCCAGATTTTTCACCTGATTCATGATTCGCTTGCGCTCACGAGGAGCAATATCTCCATGAATCTTCGCTACCTTCAATCCTTGAGCAGTCAGATATGAATGTAATTCATCAGCACGTGTCTTAGTGTTGACAAAAATCATTGCCAAATAAGGCTGCATCAACTGAGTCAATTGATAAATTTGAGCATTCTTGTCACGTCCCTTAGTAGAAATCAACCAATTATCAATGGTATCAGAAATGACCGTTTTGGTCTTGATTTTCTCCATGACAGGATTTGACAAGTATTTTTTCAAGAATGGTTGCAACTTTTGTGGAATAGTCGCTGAGAAGACCATGAATTGCAGGTCCTTTGGAAGACTGCCAGCAATCTTATCAACAGTTTCCAAGAATCCCATATCCAAGGTCATATCTGCCTCATCGACCACAAAGGTCTTAGCCTTGTGAATAGCTAGGTCACCAGACTTAACTAAGTCATAAATACGGCCAGGCGTTCCGATAACAATATGAGGCTGCTTACTTGCCAATTTCTCAATCTGGCGAGCCTTATCTGTCCCCCCCACATAATTAACCACACGAACTTCCACTTCTGAGTGGGCTGCAATCTGACGAGCTGCTTGGTAAATTTGAGTAGCTAATTCACGACTCGGTGCAGTAATGACTGCTTGAACACTATCGCTGGCTTCATCTAATTGCTGGAAAATCGGCAATAGGAAAGTGTGAGTCTTACCCGAACCTGTTTTTGATTCTCCAACCAAATCTCGGCCTGACAGGACAATGGGAATCAACTTATCTTGTACCTCTGTTGGAGTTGTAAATTTCAACTCCTGCAGGGCTTCTCTAATATAGTTTTTAAATTGAAATTTCGTAAATGACATAATATCCTCGATTCTATCTATCTTACCAATTATACCATATTTTATTCCATTTCAGTAGCCTCACTTATTTATACTCAATGAAAA
>NZ_VMMZ01000036.1:0-12919 GCF_013277475.1 Streptococcus sp. k-628 | reverse complement strand
TTTCATTGAGTATAAATCAAGCGACTTTATTCAAAAAGTGCTATAATAGAATTAGAAAATCGGAGGAAATATTATGAAGCTTATCAATACGACAAACTCACACTCGCAACTTGTAAAAAGCCAGCTAGAAAGTACAGATGCAACCCTTGTTGAGGTTTACTCAGCAGGAAATACTGATGTTATTTTTACCCAAGCTCCGCTTCACTATGAAATCCTCATCTCAAACAAACACCGTGCTATTCGTGAGCCTGAAATCGAAACCATTCAAGAATTTTTCTTGAAACGTAAAATTGATAAGGACTCTATTGATGAAGCCAATATCAAGACACTCTACTCAGAGAAATTGATTGGAATTTCAATCCCAATCAAATAAAGAAGTTAAGTAAAAACTCGATTTGAGAGAAAGTCCAATAAGTCTTTCCATAATAAAACGCATAGTAGCAAGAGTTTCTACACCCGCTATTATGCGTTTTTATCATTTTGAATCCTTTTGCTCACGATATTACTATAGAAAAAGATTTGATTCTGCTCCTCACACAATCAAATCTTTTTCTTTTATTAAAAACGAATCGTTTCACGTGTTTTCTCATATGAGATAACAAAGCGGTTGGTTACACCAGGCTCTGCCACTTCTAATGCTTGAGAAATCTTGTCAAATGAAGCGTGATAATCAAATTCTTTTTCAAAAATATCTAAAGCTTCGTTAAATGCTTCTTGAATGCGTTCATCAAATGAGCGATAGCGGTTAGAATATTGCAAGAGTTGCTCTGTCAAGGTTGCATACTGTACAATATTATAAGTTTCCGTTTCTAAAGCTTCCATATCATTCGTTGCAATTTCAAGAACTCGGGTAACAGATTCAATGTTAATCATTTTCTGTTCTAACTCAACCATTAAATCCTCGGTATTATTGCTTGCCGTAAAGAATAACTTCAAGAAAGTTTGTGGAATACCTGGCAGATTGCGTTTTTCCATGTATCGCTTGATAGTATGGAGACGATTGACATAAACATTGGCCTTTTGACGTGCATTGATATCATCTTTCTCAATTTGTGTCAGGCGCTCACTAACTGAAATTTGCTCATCTTCAATATCTTTTAGTTGAGTTTGTAAATCTTCAAGATTTTCTTCAAGAACTGAATAAGCTTGGGTTGGTTCTTCTTGATTTGAAGTTACCTCAACAATAGCTGCCTCAAAACTCTCTAATTCTGTCTGAATACGACGAACATGGCTTGCAGCTGTCTCAGGAAGTAAATAGGTCTTGCTCAAACGTGCAATATCTTCTCCCAATAAAGTATTATTCTCTTTCATATGTTGAAGGTAAGTTGGAAGAGTTGCAAGTAGATTTTCCACTACTTTCTGAGCAGCAATTTCTCGAGTAAAAATATCATACAAGGCATTGATTTCCTCTTGTGCCTGTCCATTCTCATACTCGGCATTGTCCAACTCCAACTGACGAATATTCTCTTGGTTTTTCTTGAATACTTCATAAAGTAAGTGGAAACGCGCTTCAATATCCGTTTCAACAAAATGATAATTAGCATCTAAGAGCTTACGATAACCATCTTCTAAATCTTCTAGTTGATCTGGTAGCTCTTTAGATAATGTTGTTACAATTGCTGGTATACGATCAACAATATGTGTCAAAGCCAATATATGATTTTCAGCATTATCCAAAATCACAGCAGCTTCTACTGGGTCACCCGATGAATTCAAGGTTACAAATTGTGAAAATTCAGATTGGATATTTTCTAATTGTTTTTCAATTTCATCCAAGGCTTGACCATACTGTTCTGAATTTTCAGCAACTCTATGCTGAAGTTCCTCAAATAAATCCAAAGCATGAAGAACACGACCACTATTTTTAGATTCTTGCTTCTCTAAGTCTGCCAAAGCATTGCGAATTTCAGCAATATCTTCTTCAATCAAAGTAATTTGACTCTCAATTTGGTCAATTTGATGACTGGCCTTGAGAAAACGAAATGAATGGTTATAGCCTTCTGCTTCAAAGAGATTATTTTCAATATCGGCAAAAGAGTTGAGAGATAAATCGACCCATTTTTGATTCCATTCACGGAAAGCCACTTGACTTTGTCCAATCAAGTGCATATTTTTTACAGCTTCTACTTCATCATTTACTGGAAGATTGTATAGTTCTTCTTTTCTTTCTTCTAGCGCCTCTAATCTTCCCTCGTTTCGCTTACGTAGAAAGATCGCCACTACATAAGCCAGAACTAAAACGACTGCAATTGCAACCATTAAATAAATTAGTTGTCCATTAGACATATCAAACTCCTTTTTTACTTGAAACAATCGTAATGATTATATCATATTTTTTAGACCAAGGGAACTACTTCTCCCGATTTTTTAGACATCAAGTGTACTATAGACGGCATTTTCTTCGATAAACTCACGACGAGGTTCTACTCGATCCCCCATCAACATGTCAAAGATTTTATCTGCTTCTGCAGCATCGTCCACAGAAACTCTAGCCATCAAGCGATGTTCGGGATCCATGGTTGTTTCCCACAACTGATGATCATCCATTTCACCTAGCCCCTTATAACGCTGAATAGTCGGTTTGGTACGACCTTCACTATAACGGGCTAAAGCTTCTTGGAGTTTGATTTCTTGATCTGCACCCGGCTGAATATATTCTTTAATCTCGCTTCCAACCTTGACACCATAGATTGGTGGTTGGGCAATATAAACATAACCAGCTTCTAGGATTGGTTTCATATAACGATAAATCAAGGTCAAAAGAAGGGTACGAATGTGGGCTCCATCGACATCGGCATCGGTCATCAAAACGAGTTTTTGGTAACGGGCTTTCGAAACATCAAATTCTGCGCCAAATCCTGTTCCCATGGCTGTGAAAAGACTACGAATTTCTTCGTTAGCAAGAATCTTATCCATGCTAGCTTTTTCAACGTTCAAAATTTTACCGCGAATTGGAAGGATAGCCTGAAACTCACGGTTACGACCAGATTTAGCTGATCCACCAGCTGAATCTCCTTCAACGATGAAGAGTTCTGTTTCAGCAGGATTGTTAGAAGAACAGTCTGCTAGTTTCCCTGGAAGGTTGGAAATTTCCAAACCAGATTTTTTACGAGTGACTTCACGCGCACGCTTGGCAGCCACACGAGCTTTGGCAGCCAAAATCCCTTTTTCCACGATACGCTTGGCAATCTGTGGATTTTCCATGAGGAAATCGGAGAAGGCTTCACTGAAGAGGCGATTGGTAATCTTGACCACTTCGCTATTTCCCAACTTAGTCTTAGTTTGTCCTTCAAACTGTGGATTTGGGTGTTTAACCGAGATAACTGCAGTTAATCCTTCGCGGACATCTTCCCCAGTTAAATTATCTTCATTGTCTTTCAGTAACTTATTCTTACGAGCATAATCGTTGATAACACGTGTCAAGGCTGTACGGAAACCTTGTTCATGCGTTCCACCTTCATGGGTATGAATATTATTGGCGAAACTCATGACATTTTCATGGTAACCCGTTGTGTACTGCATGGCTACTTCAACTGTGATATCATCCATCTCACCATCTGTGTAAATTGGTGTATCAAAGATTACATCCTTGTTCTCGTTGATATATTCAACATAACTAGCAATCCCACCTTCATAATGGTAATGTTTGGTTTGTTCCAAACCTTCGCGCTTATCAGTGATAGAAATTTGAAGACCGCGATTTAGAAAGGCCAACTCTTGAATGCGTTTATTTAATTTATCGAAATCAAAGGTTGTTGTTTCGGTGAAGATTTCTGGGTCCGGTGTGAAGTGAACAGTTGTTCCTGTTTTATCCGTATCTCCAACTACTTCAAGATCTGCGACAACATGACCACGACGGTATTCTTGGTAATGAATCTTACCATTTTTGTGGACATGAACGTCTAATTGAGTTGAAAGGGCGTTAACTACTGACGACCCCACTCCGTGAAGACCACCTGAGACCTTATATCCGCCACCGCCAAACTTTCCTCCAGCATGAAGAACAGTAAAGACAGTCTCAACGGCAGGTCGACCTGTTTTTTCCTGAATATCGACGGGGATACCACGCCCATCATCAACAACTGTAATCGAATCATCGGGCTCAATAAAGACTTGAATATGGCTGGCAAATCCTGCCAAGGCCTCGTCAATTGAGTTATCAACAATTTCCCAGACTAGATGGTGAAGACCTTCTTTTGAGGTTGATCCAATGTACATCCCTGGACGCATACGAACAGCCTCTAAGCCCTCTAAAACTTGAATTTGACTGGCATCATAATCCTGTGCCTGCAGATTTTTGATTTCTTCTGTCATCTTATTCCTTTTTCTTATATGTCTAATACTTGTCTTAAATTCACGATACTGGTAAACAAGTGGGTATCCAGTCCAGCAGCTTGACCTGCTTCGATATCAATCGGTCGATCACCAATGACAAGACCAGAGCCAATCTGATATTTTTCTCTTAAATAAATCATAGACTCAGGATTTGGCTTTCTCTTAAAACCTGAGCTAGAAGTCACCACTTCTGTAAAATAAGCTACTATAGAGGTTTTTTCTAAAATTTCCAAGACCTGATCATTTCGATGAGAGACCAAAAAATGACGGCCACCTTGATTTGAGATATCTTTCAATAAATCAGCAACTCCATCAAACAAAATCGGATGTTCTAGTTCTCTGGCTTCATTTTCCTTGTACTTTTCTAAAAAATGCTCTAAGTTGGGAGCGAATGTCTCAATCGCAAAATCAGTAGAAACCTTTAAAGCTTGATAGACACTGTCATGGTCTTGTGTGATACCATACAGTGCCAATGTTTCAACAAATGCAGCTGTTGAAGTTTCGTAATTATCCAGTAAAGTTCCACCTAAATCCCAGATATAATCGTGATATTTCATACCCTTCATTATAGCATTTTTTTATGAAAAAAGCGATGATTTCCCTGAGTTTTCCACATAAAAAAACGAGAGTTTGACTCCCGTTTTACTGATTTTTACCAAAGACATCTCGATAGAGCATTCCTGTTCGTAAACTCTCTGCATCTCCTCCTAATTGCTCCACCAACTCATAGGCAAAGGCAAGGGCTGTAGAGGGACCTCGACTGGTTGTCAAGTGACCATCTACCACTACTGTTTCCTTGACGTAGTGACCATCAAGGATTTGCTCTTGAACACCGTCATAACAAGTGTATTCCTTGTTTTTCAATAGCCCTGCTTGATTGAGCGCAATTGGCGCCGCACAAATGGCTGCTAATTTTTTTCCTTCTTGCTCGAAGTTTTGCAATTCTTGCATCAGGGCCTGATTGTCACGCAAATGTGCAGAACCAGGCATTCCGCCAGGAAGGACAATCATATCATAGTCTGATAAATCTCCATCAAAGACACGATCTGCTCTTACTTGGATTGCATGCGAACCCGTTACTTGCTTTTCAAAACCAACCATATCACAAGTAATATTTGCTCGACGCAAGACATCCACAACTGTCAAAGCTTCAATTTCTTCAAAGCCCTGAGCCAACATAACTGCTACTTTTACCATGATTTTCTCCTTATTTGATTTGTTTTAATACAACCTTTTTCCGCTTGAATCGGACTTTTCCACTCTTTTCTTCAGCTAGATTAGTCTGGTAACTCATCGATAAAAGCAAGCCAACACCAATCAAATTACTGATAATAGCCGATCCTCCTTGCGAAATAAAAGGCAAGGGAATCCCAGTCAAAGGAAGCAAGCCCGTCACAGCGCCGATATTTTCAAAGATGTGGAAGAGCAACATCATAATCAAACCTGTAGAAATATAGGTGTAGAACTGGTTATTTGATTTAAGAGTAATCTTCAACATACGGTAAATCAGCATGAGGTAAAGGGCGATAACAAGGACAGAGCCAATAAAGCCAAAATCTTCTGCAATGACTGTGAAAATCATATCCGACTCACGAACTGGAATAAGCAGATTAGAAGCATTAAACCCTTGTCCAAATAAGCCACCGCTTCCAATGGCAATCTGTCCTTGAGCCTGCTGGTAAGTCGTTGTTTGGGCAAACTCAAAGGGATTGAGCCAAGCCAAAATCCGATTGATTTGGTAGGTCGGCATTCCAATCTGGTGAAGAAAAGCTCGTCCGTCCTTGCTAATAAAGATGGCTAAGAAACCAGCAACTCCTGTTACAGCAGTCACAAATACTGGGATAATAATTTTCCAAGAAACCCCTGATAATAAAACGATTCCTGAGAAAATGGCTACAAAAACCAAAGCCGTCCCCAAGTCACTTTGAAGTGCTAAAAGAACTAGGACTGGAATGGTAAAGACAATCATCCAAAAAATTAATAAAAAGTCCAGCGGAACTGTGCGTCTCCATTCCTTATGTTTCTTTGTAAATTGAACAATCACACGAGCCAACATGAGAATATAGGATATCTTCATAAATTCTGACGGTTGGAATAGGGTAATTCCATTTATTGATACCCAGTTTTTGGCACCCGTTGATGCAACTAGGCTTGGATTATAAAAGACGATCGGCAAGACCATGAGTCCCAAACCTAACATATATAGAAAAGGGGTCACTTTCCAAAGAAATTCTGTATTAAAGAGCATGACGATAAAACCAATCACAAGCCCCAAGGCAATCCAGGCGACCTGCTGCCCTAAAATGGGCAGAATATTATTTGGATAATCATGACTAACAGCTATATAGATAGCCACCACGCCAATAACCAGTAGAAAAAATACTGGCAAGAGCAAACTATAATCGACTCTAGAGTCGAGAGAACGTTTCATATACACTAACCTTATACTTTCATACAATACTATTTATCAAAGTTCATTTAAAAATCTATCAATAGCCTCATTAACTTCAGATTGAGCAATCGTTGTAATACTCGCTTCTTTTGCTAGAGAAGTCACTATTTGCTTGCCGTATCGTTTTCCGACAATTCTTCTATCCAGAATGAGGGTTAAGGAACGTTGATGTTCACGTCTCATACTTCTTCCCAAAGCCTGTTTTAAACGAATAATAGCCATTGGCAATTGATAATCATAAAAGGCATTTTCCCCTTCTTGAATTAGTTCCTGATTAATCTTTTTCGTCAAAGGCTCTTGGGGATTTTGGAAAGGAAGTCTCGGTACAACTTGAATCACAAAAGGATGGCTTGAAAAATCGACTCCCTCCCAGAAACTTGCTGCACCAAGCAGGATTTGTTGTTCACCTTTTTCAAAACGTTTCTTCAGTTGATGAACATCGCCATTTTTATACTGGGCCAGATGGCTAACTGGAAGTAAATCCGATACTGCTAGAAGCATGTCTTTGGCAGTAAATAGAACTAAAATCGGTTGCTGGAAAGCTTGAAGATCCATCAGCAAATCAGCTACCTCTTTGGCATAGACTTCTAAGGAAGTTTCAGTCACCAGGGGAAAATCTTCGACCAAGACTACTTCTTGATCCTGCTTTCTACGAGATTCAATCTTGATAAATTTGGCTTCGGGATAGCCTAACAGGTCTGCCAAAGAAACTCTTTGACTAATCTCAAGAGTGGCTGATACTCCCAAGACTTGACATGAATCAGGCACTAAAGAAGATAGAAGAATACGGCCTGATTTCGTAGAAGAAATCTGAATTTTCTTTTGACTCGTTTCAGTTGCTTCAAGCCAGTAATCTCGGTCAGCTGTAAAATAGCGGACCAGTTCCCCAAAGCCTTCTACCTCTAATTCTGAAAAATACTGGTGGAGATTGGCAAGAGAATCTAAGATATTTTTCCTAGATTTGCCAGACTGAAATTGTTCTATCAAGTAGAAACACTCAAAGCGAATACTTTCTAGTATTCGTTGCTGGACCTTATTTTGCTCCTCCAGTAAAGCCTTATCAATCAAATCGACAATAGACTGGATATCGTAGGTCTCTTGAAGCAGATTTTCTAGAGCTAACAAAATCTTTTGAACTTCATCAATAATCAATAAACGGTCACTGACAAATTCAGGATTATCTTCAAGTCTGGTTACAAGATAGGCATGATTGGTCACTAAAAGCTTGCAAGTTTGTGCCCTTTCTTGACTACGTTTCCAAAAATCTTCCGTCACAAATAAGCTTTGAGATGATAAATTTCCGTCATGACGAAGGTCTGTTAGAAAATGTTGGTAACGGTAGAGTTGCCCGATTTCATCCAAATCTCCTGTCTCTGTCTCAGTCAGCCAGACCAAGAGTTGCATTTTAAAGCGTCTAAATAAGCGATTTTCATCATTTTCCTGCAAGGAACGATAAAAGGCATCCAACTTCAGATAATTGTGTGGTCCCTTTAAACTATGAATATCTATATGGAACACTTCCTTGAGACGTTTAGCTTCTTCTTCCATGATTTGATTTTGAAGAATCTTTGTCGGAACACTAAGAACAATTTGTCGCTCTTTGGTTTGAGATAAAGCAGGTAAGAGGTAGCCATAGGTTTTCCCAATCCCAGTCGGCGCTTGAATTAATGAGACAGGCTCATCTTTCAATAGCAAGCCAACCTCTTTAGCAAAACTTTCTTGCGCCTCCCTCACTTCAAGGTTCAACAGAGAAATATTCTTAGAAAAATCTTGGGATAGTTTTCGTGACTCCAGAGGAGCTGCAATTTTCTTGAAATACAGTCCTTGAACTTGGACCAAGTCTGGAGAAGTCAGGATAGATTGACTGCGATAAATTTCTTCAATAACAAGATAGGACTCGTATAAGAGAGCGTCAGCCATTTTCAACAAACGTTCCAAGAGACCTTTAGGAAGCTGGGCCATCTTTTCTCGTAGAAAAAGGAGTAATTCTGCAGTAGCTTGGGCATCTGAAAGGGCTGTGTGGGCATGCTTTAGAGGAATTCCTAATTCTCGACACAAAATAGGCAAACTATATTTTTCCAGTTCTGGGAAAAATACCTGAGCCAATTCGACCGTATCAACACGAGGATTTCTTAACTCATAGCCTTCAAAAAACAAGTTTTCCGCCAAAAGATTAGCATCAAACTGAACATTATGGGCTACAAAAATCCCATCCTCCACCAAGTCAAAGATTTTTCTGGCAACTTGCGAAAAATCAGGTGCTTGCGCCAGACGTTGGTCAGTTAGCCCTGTCAATTCTTTAATATGAGCATCCAAGGGTTCATGGGGATTGACATCCGTCGTATAGTGATCGACGATTTTTCCGTCCTCAATCACGACAATTCCCACTTGGATAATTTTAGCCTTACTACCTGTGCTAGTTGCCTCTAAATCCACCACAACATAGCGATTACCAATCGTTTTCATTATAAAAAATTATACCAAAAAAAGGGCCATTTGGCACCTGCAAACATGGGATAATTTTCAAACTCAAGAAGGTTACTTGTATTAAAATTCCCAGTAAACAGAGCATCCTAGCTTACTGATTTGTTGAAAATGGTGAAGAAATACGAAAAATTGAGAGAAGAAATATTTGCATCTTCCTTCTCTCAACGAATCATTTACTTTATTTAACCATGTCAGGATCGTAATCATAAAATCCTGTATCAAGGAAACGGTTTTTAGGGTGAAGTTTACGAACTTCTTCATCCAGCAAGAAGGCTTGGTCATGGCTAAAGTTGTCCTCTTGAATCAAGCTACGCGCTTGGATAAAGAGTTTTGCAATCTCAACAAAGTTCTGACCAGGTGTATAGAGACCTTCTAATTTCCAGTGAGTAAAGCCATGCTCCACCAATTCTGTTAATTTGGTCATCAAATCAAGGTCATTGTTGGCAAAGATGTGGGTCCCATGATTGTCTTCAAAAATGGAATAGTGGCTCTCAGGATCACTTGGCTCAGCCAAAAAAAGGTCACGTTTACGCGTCTTTTCATCATCGATATGCGTAAAGTTATAGTAGTTTTGCAAAAGTGGACGTTTAGAATGATGGATGACACTGGCACCGTAAACCAAAACTTCAGCAGGAATTTCCAAAATCTCTGGCATTTTGAAAAGTTCAGCTGATGGAATTTCACGCGCCAAAACAGCCTCAGATGCGCCAGCCTTTTGTCCCCAGAAGTTAATCTGACGACTGCTAGTTACCATAGTCGAAGCATCGTAGATGGTCTTAAATGAATAACCATCGCGGTTGACTACGTAAAAGACACCTGCATCCCCAATCGTAATGTAGTCTGTCTTGATTTCTTCCAAAAAGTCTAAGAAAGGCTTGATACGGTCCATCATATCTTGGTGCATGAGGGCGTTAACCGCAACAATCAATTCCTTACCAGCATCATGAACCAGATTAGCGATTTCACGCAATTGGTCATAACTAAAGGTTGTTGGCAGACGAAGGCCAAAATCTTTCTCACCGACATAGATACGGTCTACGCCAGCTTCGAGCAGTTGTTCAACTTGTTCAATACTTTCAGCAGTTGCTGTAATGATAATCTTTTCCATAAGAAAAATTATACCATATTTCTCAAAAATCAGCTATTCTTTGAAAATGAAAAGGTACTTTATTCTTTTTGTAACCTTTCTGTAATAATTCTCTGCTGAAAAAATGATAAAATAGGTATGTACTGTTAAGGAGAGAATCATGCCCGTAAGAAAATTACAATCCTATGAGGTAGACTATCAAGAAGAATTAAACCAGCAACTTCCTCATTATCAAGCTTATGCACCTGAAGCACAAGCTGATAGCAATCTCAAAGAAATTTTATTTTTTGTCAATATCGCTGTTTTTTGTATCTGCATTGCCATCTTTAGTTTTATCTTTTTATCATTAAAATTAACAACTGTGCTCGCCTTACCTGCAGCAATAGTATCCAGCTTACTTGTTTTAAAAATCCAACGCTCTATTATCAAACGAAAACTTAAAAAATAAACATATCGCCCCATCCGGAGCGATATGTTTATTTTTTCTTTTTAGATGGTGTGTGGATGGCAATCTTCACTTCAAAGATTGTTCCCTTTGGCTTATTATCTTTAACAGTAATGGTTCCTTTTAAGGCATCTACAATTTGCTTGGCTAGGGATAATCCTAAACCAAAACCACCTTTTTGGCGCGTTCTAGCCTTATCAACTCGATAAAAGCGGTCAAAAATTTTCTTCTTATCTTCTGTCGAAATACCGACTCCATTATCAGAAACCAGTAAATACAGATTGCGATCGGTCGCTGAGATAAGAAAATCAATTTCACCATCCTCTTCAGTATACTTGACGGCATTATCGAAGAGAATCGTCATCAACTGCTTCAAGAGAAGCTGGTCTGTGACAATCGTTCGATGGATGCGATTTTCAAAACGGAAGACACGATCATTTTCCGAAGCAATCATCTCATAGTTTGTGAAAGTCGTATTGAAAAAACTGGTTGGAACTTCTGCAAGTTCCGGCTTAATCCCATCATCTCTACGAGCTAAATTCAACAAGTTCGTCGTCAAAAACCGCATATTTCGAACTTCTTCCAAACTCGATGCAATGCTTTCACTCACATCCATAATGGTTGCTTCTGGCTTACGGAAAAGGGTCTCTAAGCGATTTTGCAAAACTGCAAGTGGAGTTCGTAACTCATGACTGGCATTTTCCACAAAGGACTGTTGCTTCTGCATGCTCTCAAGAAGAGGACGAACACTGACCCTAGCTAGATAGAGACTGGCAAGCAAAGACAAAATCCAGAAACTTGCCATCACAACGACAATCAATTGCTCATGCTTTTGACTGGCCTGCTCTAACTGACTGGTATTTATCAAGACAGCGGCATACTTGATATTGGTTGAAACCGAACTGATATTCGTTTCCATTAATATCATACGATAGATTTCTTCCTGCCCATAGCTATTAAAAACCTGAATCTGGTAGATATGGCCTAGTTCTTTCTTTTCTAGCTTAATCTTATCCAAGCCCAAAAATCGATTTCCAGAAAGAAGTTGAGTAAAGTTCTTATCAAAAAGAATGACTTCTGTGTTGGAACTGACATTGGGTTTTATCTCAGTCTTGCTAGTATCTGTAGCGGCATTTTCTAAATCTTTAATCTCTTCTGTTGCCCTATTTACTGCCAGCTGAATAACTGCCTGAGGATTTTCACTCAGTCCGTGGAGCTTATCATCCACTGAAGTATAAAGACTCGAATGCATGACCTGCAAAATAATCAGAGTCATTGTCGAGAAAATCAAGGTAAAGACACCAAAGTTGCGGATAAAATAACTAAAGTCATCCGCATACCATGTTTTTTTTAGTTTACTGAACATCTTTTAAAATATACCCAACACTGCGCAAGGTTTGCAAATTCTCTGCAAAAGTGGTTCCTTTTAATTTCTTACGGACTTTTGAAACATAAACTTCGACAACTGAAATCGTTGTGTCACTATCAAATCCCCATAGACGATCAAAAATCTGCGTCTTAGGCAAAATAACATTTTGATTTTGAAGGAAATAAACCAGTAAATCGAACTCTTTCCCCAGCAATTCGACAGTAGTATCTTCAACCTTAACGGTATTGGTTGATAAATTGATGAGAATATCTCCATAAGATAGCGTATTTTCATTAAACTTGCCTGAACGTTTGAGAAGGGCTTGAATCCGCATTTTGAGTTCTTCTAGGTAGAAAGGCTTGGTCAGATAATCATCCGCTCCCAGTTCAAATCCATGTCCCTTATCATCCAAACTTTCCTTGGCAGTCATGATCAGAACTGGTGTCGTAATTCCCTTTTCACGCAATTCTTTCAAGACTTGGAAGCCATTTTTTTCAGGTAACATCAAATCGAGCAAAATCAAGTCATAGACACCACTTTCAGCTTCGTAGAGACCTTCTTCCCCATCAAATACCTGCATGACATCCGCAAAATCGTCTAAAAAGTCAAATACTGAATTTGACAGGCCTAGGTCATCCTCAACTAATAAGATTTTTATCATGAGAAACTCCTCCTTATTAAAACCATTATACCAAATTTGCCTTAAAAAAAACTCAACTCTCTGCATTTTATACTCAATGAAAA
>NZ_VMMZ01000035.1:0-34262 GCF_013277475.1 Streptococcus sp. k-628 | reverse complement strand
TTTCATTGAGTATTATTTTACCACATTTCATGGAAAAATGGAGAAAGTTTTCAGAAAATATAAAGAGAGCCCGAAGGCTCTCTCATTCTCTTTTATTCTACTGTTTCTTCCACAGTTTCAACGACAGTATCCACAACTACTTCTGTTGTTTCTTCGTTTCCTTCTTCCTCTACTGGAGGATTAAGGTATTCTTCTTCGTTGATAGCTTGTGGTTCAAGGTTACGGTAACGGGCCATACCAGTGCCAGCTGGGATGATCTTACCGATGATAACATTTTCTTTAAGTCCAAGGAGATGGTCTTTCTTACCACGGATAGCCGCGTCAGTAAGGACACGAGTTGTTTCCTGGAAGGAAGCCGCTGACAAGAAACTGTTGGTTTCAAGTGAGGCTTTGGTAATTCCCATAAGGACTGGGCGACCTGTCGCTGGAACACCACCTGCAATAAGAACATCTTTGTTGGCATCTGTAAAGTCGTTGATGTCCATGAGAGTACCCATGAGAAGGTCTGTATCTCCTGGATCCATGACACGGACTTTACGGATCATTTGACGAACCATTACCTCGATGTGTTTGTCACCGATTTCTACCCCTTGGCTACGGTAAACTTTTTGTACTTCACCGAGAAGGTAAGTTTCAACTGACAAGACATCGCGAACTGCAAGGAGACGTTTTGGTTGGATAGAACCTTCTGTCAGAGCAGCACCACGCGCTACTTGGTCTCCAACTTCTACACGCATACGAGCTGTAAATGGAACGACATATTCACCTTCGCCAGTTTCACCCTTAACAAAGACTTTCTTGGTACGAGTTGATGCATCTTCTTCGATAGCTGTAACTTGTCCTTTAACCTCTGTGATAACCGCTTCCCCTTTAGGATTGCGGGCTTCAAAGATTTCTTGGACACGAGGAAGACCCTGAGTGATATCGGTATTTGAGGCAACCCCACCCGTGTGGAAAGTACGCATTGTAAGCTGTGTACCAGGTTCCCCGATAGATTGGGCAGCGATTGTACCGACTGCTTCACCAACCTCAACTGCATCACCAGTCGCCAAGTTGATACCATAACAGTGACGGCAGACACCATGACGAGTGTTACATGTAAATACAGAGCGGATAGTCACTTCTTCCACACCAGCATTAACAATTTCACGCGCCTTGTCTTCTGTAATCAACTCATTTGGACCGATAATCACTGCACCAGTTTCTGGATGTTTAACAGTTTTCTTAGTGTAACGACCGATAAGACGTTCTTCGAGCGACTCGATCATCTCTTTTCCTTCTGCGATAGAACGGATCAAGAGACCACGGTCAGTTCCACAGTCGTCCTCACGGATGATAACGTCTTGGGCAACGTCAACCAAACGACGAGTCAAGTAACCTGAGTCGGCTGTCTTAAGGGCCGTATCGGTCATACCTTTACGCGCACCGTGAGTTGAGAAGAACATTTCCAATACCGACAAACCTTCGCGGAAGTTTGAAAGGATTGGCAATTCCATGATACGTCCGTTCGGAGCAGCCATCAGACCACGCATACCGGCAAGCTGTGAGAAGTTTGAGATGTTACCACGGGCTCCAGAGTCCATCATCATAACGATTGGGTTCTTAGGATCTTGGTTGGCAATCAAGCGTTTCTCAAGTTTTTCACGGGCAGCACGCCATTCAGCTGTAACAGCATTGTAACGCTCGTCGTCTGTAATCATACCACGACGGAATTGTTTTGTGATTTGTTCTACACGTTTGTGTGATTCTTCAATGATTTCAGCCTTGTCATCAACGACTGGGATATCGGCAATACCCACTGTCAATCCTGCAAGAGTTGAGTGATGGTAACCGAGGTTCTTCATGCGGTCAAGTAGGGCAGAAGTTTCTGTCGTACGGAAACGTTTGAAGATTTCAGCGATGATATTTCCAAGGTTTTTCTTCTTGAATGGAGGGTTAAGTTCAAGATTGCTGATTGCTTCCTTGATATCTCCACCAAGTGGCAAGAAGTATTTAGCTGGAACGCCTTCTGTCAAGTTGGCATTGTTTGGTTCTTGCAAGTATGGTAGACCCTCTGGCATGATGTCGTTGAAGAGGATTTTACCAACTGTTGTAAGCAATACCTTGTGTTTTTGCTCTTCTGTCCAAGGCTTGTTGAGGCTGTCTGTTGCGATACCAACACGTGAGTGAAGGTGAACATAACCATTACGGTAAGCCATAACCGCTTCGTCACGGTCTTTGAAGACCATTCCTTCACCTTCACGACCAGCTTCTTCCATGGTCAAGTAGTAGTTACCCAAAACCATGTCCTGAGATGGAGTAACAACTGGTTTACCATCTTTCGGGTTCAAGATGTGCTCAGCAGCGAGCATCAAGATACGAGCTTCTGCTTGGGCTTCTTCTGAAAGCGGTACGTGGATGGCCATTTGGTCCCCGTCAAAGTCGGCATTGTAGGCTTCACAGACAAGTGGGTGCAAGCGAAGGGCCTTACCATCAATCAAGACTGGCTCGAAGGCTTGGATACCCAAACGGTGAAGGGTCGGTGCGCGGTTCAAAAGTACTGGGTGTTCTTTGATCACTTCTTCAAGAATATCCCAGATACGCTCATCTCCACGTTCGACCAAGCGTTTAGCTGCTTTCACGTTTTGCACGATGTCACGAGCAACAATTTCACGCATGACGAATGGTTTAAAGAGCTCGATCGCCATTTCACGTGGCACACCACATTGGTACATCTTAAGTGTTGGACCAACGGCGATAACGGAACGTCCTGAGAAGTCAACACGTTTACCGAGCAAGTTTTGACGGAAACGTCCTTGTTTACCTTTAAGCATGTGGCTCAATGATTTCAGCGGACGGCTACCTGGTCCTGTGATTGGACGACCACGACGACCATTGTCAATCAAAGCGTCAACCGCTTCTTGAAGCATACGCTTCTCATTTTGAACGATGATACCTGGTGCATTCAACTCAAGCAAACGAGCCAAACGGTTGTTACGGTTGATAACACGACGGTAAAGGTCATTCAAGTCAGATGAGGCAAAACGGCCACCATCCAACTGCAACATTGGACGAAGATCTGGTGGAATAACTGGAAGGATGTTGAGAATCATCCATTCAGGTTTGTTTCCAGACTTGTAAAAGGCATCCAAAACATCCAAACGACGGATAGCTTTGACACGTTTTTGTCCAGTAGCTGTTTTCAACTCTTCTTTGAGTTCAGCAATTTCTTTTTCAAGATCTACTTGTTTCAAAAGGTCTTGGATGGCTTCGGCACCCATCTTGGCAACGAATGATCCATAACCATATTCACGCAAGCGCTCACGGTATTCGCGCTCTGTCATGATAGACTTGTGCTCCAGTGGTGTATCCTTAGGATCAATCACCACATAAGCCGCAAAGTAGATAACTTCCTCGAGGGCACGAGGGCTCATATCAAGGGTCAAGCCCATACGACTTGGAATCCCCTTGAAGTACCAGATGTGAGATACAGGAGCTTTCAATTCGATATGCCCCATACGCTCACGACGAACTTTTGTACGCGTTACTTCAACCCCACAGCGGTCACAAACAATCCCTCTGTAACGAATGCGTTTGTACTTACCACAAGCACATTCCCAGTCTTTTGTAGGACCAAAGATGACTTCATCGAAGAGTCCTTCACGTTCTGGTTTCAAAGTACGGTAATTGATTGTTTCAGGTTTTTTGACTTCTCCATAAGACCATGAACGGACTTTACTTGGAGAAGCTAGGGTTATTTGCATACTTTTAAAACGATTTACATCAACCACTATTTCTTCCCTTTCTATTCTAAGTGAACTGCTTATTCTTGTTCAGCAGCTTCTTCTGTTGCTTCCGCTTTTGTTGCTTTTTCAGCTTCTTCAGCTTCAAAGGCTGCTTTAGCCTCTTGTGCTGCTTTTTCGCGGGCTTTTTCAAGGTCATCTACGTGGATGACATCTTCGTCCATTCCTTCATCCAAGTCACGAAGTTCCACTTCTTGGTCATCTTCGTCTAGGACACGCATGTCAAGACCAAGAGATTGCAATTCTTTGACAAGAACTCGGAAGGATTCTGGAACACCTGGTTTTGGAATTGGTTTTCCTTTTGTAATGGCTTCATAAGCTTTCAAACGTCCGTTGATATCGTCAGACTTGTAAGTCAAGATTTCTTGAAGGACATTTGAGGCACCGTAGGCTTCAAGAGCCCAAACCTCCATCTCACCGAAACGTTGTCCACCAAACTGAGCTTTACCTCCAAGTGGTTGTTGAGTAACGGTTGAGTAAGGTCCGACTGAACGAGCGTGCAATTTATCATCGACCATGTGGTGGAGTTTGATCATGTACATGACACCAACTGACACACGGTTATCAAACGGTTCACCAGTACGTCCATCGTAAAGGATTGTTTTAGCATCACTATCCATACCTGCTTCTTTAACAGTTGACCAAAGGTCTTCAGAACTTGCTCCGTCAAAGACTGGTGTTGCGATGTGAATACCAAGAGTACGAGCAGCCATACCAAGGTGAAGCTCCATAACCTGACCGATATTCATACGTGATGGCACCCCAAGTGGGTTCAACATGATATCGACTGGAGTTCCATCTGGAAGGTAAGGCATGTCTTCTACAGGAACGATACGAGAGACAACCCCTTTATTTCCGTGACGTCCAGCCATCTTATCTCCGACCTTGATCTTACGTTTTTGAGCGATGTAGACGCGAACCAGCATATTAACACCTGATTGCAATTCATCTCCATTTGCACGTGTAAAGATCTTAACATCACGAACGACACCATCGGCACCGTGTGGTACACGAAGAGAAGTGTCGCGCACTTCACGAGACTTGTCTCCGAAAATAGCGTGCAAGAGACGTTCTTCAGCTGAAAGGTCTTTCTCACCCTTAGGTGTTACTTTACCTACAAGGATATCACCTTCTTTAACCTCAGCACCGATACGGATAATACCCATTTCGTCAAGGTCTTTAAGGGCATCTTCACCAACGTTTGGAATTTCGCGAGTGATTTCTTCAGGCCCAAGCTTTGTATCTCGTGTTTCTGATTCGTATTCTTCAAGGTGAACAGATGTATAGACATCGTCTTTGACCAAGCGTTCGCTCATGATAACAGCATCCTCGAAGTTGTAACCTTCCCAAGTCATGTAGGCAACGATTGGGTTTTGTCCAAGCGCCATTTCTCCATTTTCCATAGAAGGTCCGTCAGCGATAAAATCGCCTTTTTCAACGACATCGCCAACTTTAACAAGCGTACGTTGGTTGTAGGCAGTACCTGAGTTTGAACGACGGAATTTTTGGATGTGGTAAACGTCCAATGAACCATCTTCACGACGAACTTCTACCTTGTCAGCATCTGCGTAAGTAACTTTACCATCATACTGAGCAATCACAGCAGCTCCTGAATCGTGGGCTGCTTGGTATTCCATACCAGTACCAACGTAAGGTGCTTGAGGATTGATCAATGGCACAGCCTGACGTTGCATGTTGGCTCCCATGAGGGCACGGTTGGAGTCATCGTTTTCCAAGAAAGGAATACATGCTGTCGCAACGGCAACTACCTGTTTTGGTGAAACGTCCATGTAGTCAACAATATTAGCTGGATACTCTTGGTTAACCCCTTGGTGACGTCCCATGACAATCTTCTCAGCAAAGGTTCCATCTTCATTCAGACGAGAATTAGCCTGTGCTACAGTAAATTCATCTTCTTCATCGGCTGTCAACCAAACGATTTCGTTCGTAACAACACCTGTTTCACGGTCAACTTTACGGTATGGTGTTTGAACAAAACCATACTTGTTCAAATGTCCGTAAGATGACAAGTTGTTAATCAAACCGATGTTAGGTCCTTCAGGTGTCTCGATTGGACACATACGACCGTAGTGAGTGTAGTGCACGTCACGTACTTCATATCCAGCACGGTCACGTGTCAAACCACCAGGTCCCAAGGCTGACAAACGGCGTTTGTGAGACAACTCAGAAAGCGGATTGTGTTGGTCCATGAACTGTGACAACTGTGATGAACCAAAGAATTCTTTCACCGCAGCTGTTACAGGACGGATATTGATAATTTGTTGTGGTGTCAAGACTTCATTATCCTGAACAGACATACGTTCACGGACATTACGTTCCATACGAGAAAGTCCAAGGCGTACTTGGTTGGCAAGCAATTCACCAACCGCACGGATACGACGGTTTCCAAGGTGGTCGATGTCATCTACACGGCCAAGGCCTTCAGCCAAGTTGAGGAAGTAGCTCATCTCAGCAAGGATATCTGCAGGAGTGACGATACGAACCTTGTCATCTGGATTAGCATTACCGATGATGGTTACAACACGGTCTGGATCAGTTGGAGCAACAACCTTGAATTTTTGAAGAACAACTGGCTCAGTCACAACGGCTGCATCATTTGGAATATAAACAATCTTGTTCAAGTCACCATCCAAATGGCTTTCAATGCTTTCAATCACACTACGAGTCATAACAGTTCCAGCTTCTACCAAGATTTCTCCTGTTTCAGGATCTACCAACGGCTCTGCAATGGTTTGGTTGAGCAAGCGTGTTTTAACATTGAGTTTTTTATTGATCTTGTAACGACCGACAGCTGCCAAGTCATAGCGACGTGGGTCAAAGAAACGAGCCACAAGCAAGCTACGTGAGCTTTCAGCAGTCTTAGGTTCACCTGGACGAAGGCGTTCGTAGATTTCTTTCAAAGCTTCGTCTGTACGAGAATCCATTGGGTTCTTGTGGATATCTTTTTCAACAGTGTTGCGAACCAATTCGCTATCACCAAAGATATCAAAGATTTCATCATCACCTGAGAAACCAAGCGCACGAACCAAAGTTGTAAATGGAATCTTACGAGTACGGTCGATACGAGTGTAGGCGATGTCTTTTGAGTCGCTTTCAAGTTCCAACCAAGCTCCACGGTTAGGGATAACAGTTGAACCGTAACCCACTTTACCGTTTTTATCAACTTTATCGTTAAAGTAAACACCTGGTGAGCGGACCAACTGAGATACGATGATACGTTCACCACCATTGATGATGAAAGTACCCATTTCTGTCATGATTGGGAAATCACCAAAGAAAACTTCTTGGGTCTTGATTTCGCCTGTTTCTTTATTGATCAAGCGGAAGGTTACAAAAATTGGTGCTGAGTAGCTAGCATCGTGTATACGAGCTTCTTCTAGCGTGTATTTTGGTTCCTTGATTTCATATCCAACAAATTCCAACTCCATTGTGTCTGTGAAGTTTGAAATTGGCAATACATCTTCAAACACTTCCTTAAGACCATGGTCTAGGAAATCTTTGAATGAGTCAGTTTGAATTTCAATCAAATTTGGTAAGTCAAGAACTTCTTTGATTCTTGAAAAACTACGACGGGTACGATGTTTCCCGTATTGAACGTCATGTCCTGCCAAGATGATTCTCCTTTATAAATAAGTTCCAAGCCTTGTCAATCAGGCTTTTCTAATCGTCATATGGTTTTAAAAACCCTTATCACCGTGTCCTCTTGATAAATTTTCAGAATCTTTAAGTCTCTGTTACAAACACACAAAATCCTGAAAAAAAGCACAAAAAGAGCAGCTAAATCTGACTTTTTCAGAAGATTTAACTGCTGTGAGCCTTGTCTGGACAATATTTCAGACAAAACCTACGACAAATGATTATTTATATTATACCCTAATTAGCTAGATTTTTCAAGGGGATTAACGATTTTTTGACAAAATCTTTTCCTATAAAAAACTTGGCATCACATTCGAATCACACTATGGTACAAAAAACTGAAAAAACTATTGACTGAGAATGATTTTCAAGGTATAATAAGAAACGTTAAGGCGGTATAGCCAAGTGGTAAGGCACGGCTCTGCAAAAGCTTGATCGTCGGTTCAAATCCGTCTACCGCCTTCTATAACTTGATTTATCAGGTTTCAAATGAACAGAAAGCCCAATTTGAAGGGCTTTTTTATTTTTTCTTCTGATAAATACGGATAATTTTGAAAAACTTTTGGGGCAAAGTTCTTTCCATGACATAATTCCCTCATGAAATCAACTGAAAAAAGCTTCGTCACGCCTGGTGACAAAAGCCTCTAGTTTACTCTGTTTCTTCTTCTATTTCAACTTCGGTAATTTGGACTTTTACCTTGGTAACACGTCCATTTTTCACTTTATCATTGGTTAAGATAAGTTGTTTATTTTGGCTGACCACTTCATGGCTGAGTTTCTCAGTCGTTGGAATGGTTCCAATTCCTGTCAAATAATAACCAGCGATGGTATCAACGTCATCACTTTCCAGTTCAACATCAAAGTAATTATTGAAATCATTGAGGGTCATAGTTCCTTGAACAATGTAGGTATCCTCACCAATCTGATGAACATCTATTGCTGCCTTGTCCGTTTCATCATCAATTTCACCAACAATTTCCTCTAAGAGGTCTTCCAAGGTCACCAAACCAGCCATACCACCGTATTCATCCAGCAAGATTGCCATTTGTCTTTGGGTATTTCGCAATTCTTTTAGCAAGTCATCCACAAAAATAGTTTCAGGTACAAAAAGTGGATCTTGTAAGATTTTCTTCCAAACAATATTATCAAAACCGTCCACAAAACCAGCCTTAAGGAGACTCTTGGTGTGAATGATTCCAATTACATTGTCCTTATCCCCATCATAAACCGGGATACGAGAATAATTTTGTTTTAAAATACTTTGGATAATGGCTTGACTATCATCCTGAATATCCACCATAAAGGCATCCGTTCGAGGAACCATAACCTCTCGTGCCATCAGTTCATCGAGCGAAAAGACACCTTGTAGCATCTCAATCTCATCAGCATCCAATGTTTCTTCACTATTTGTCAGCATATAGGCAATTTCATCACGGGTCATCTTTTCATCCGCATCATCGAATGACATAGGAGTCAAATGGCTCAAGAAATTGGTCGAAGCAGCTAAAAGCCAAACAAAAGGACTGACTAGTTTTCCGATCCCAATGATAACCGGCGCTGTACGAATTGCCAAGGCATCCTTTAGATTAAGAGCGATTCTCTTAGGATATAATTCCCCAAAAACGATGGAAATATAGGTCAAAAATGCCAAGGATAGAAAAGTTGCCACGGCTTGTGCTGTTTCGCCATTTCCAATCCAAGAGGCAATCACACGGCCTAGAGTATCAGCTAAACTCGCCCCTGATAAGATTGTAATCAGGGTGATTCCTACCTGAATGGTTGATAAAAAGTGGTTAGGATTTTCTAGTACCTTCAGCAGGCGGATGTAGCGTCTGTCTCCTTCTTCCGCCTTTTGTTCAACTCGGGCACGATTAAGAGAAACCATGGCCATTTCTGTGGCTGAGAAAAAGGCATTTAATACCGTCAAGATAAACAATAAAACAAATTGTAGCAACAAATTCTGACTACTTGGGTCTTCCATAGTTCTTCTCCTAAAATAGTATCTTATCCTTTATTATATCACAAAATATAGCTCAGTACATATTATTTTTTTCTTAGTACCTATTCTAGTTCTACTTAAATTGTCCAAAAAAGAACTCCTACATCTTCAAGTGACATAGGAGTTTATTTTGTATTTTACTGAGTAACAGTCACTTCTCCAGTTCGGTAATCCAGTTGAAGCCCTTTTTGAACATTGGGAACTAGGACATTAAATTCCAATTCTCCGTCTGAAGACTTGGCTTCAATCTGTGAAGCTGAAGGAACTAAATCCTCGTTTGAAGCGTAGTAAAGGGTTACACGGTAACGGACACGCTTGTTTTTATCCAAGGCCTTACGTACCATGCTTTCATAGTAGTTTTGACCAGTCGAATCCTCGGCTTGCGCCTGATTTGCCCAGGCTGTTTGAACAGCAATGTTTTTAGGATTGCTTGTTGAGGCATCAAAACCATCCAAGCCACCGATTAAGGCATAGCCTAATAAGTGACCTCTATCGACCGCATGGGTATAAGTACCCTTTAGATTCTTAACCTGATGCCAGCCTGGAGGAGTCCAAGAAGTCGAACCATTCCCAGTTTCTTCACGATTCTTGTACTGGCGAGTGGCCTTAGACAAGAGGGCATTAGCTACGGTTGGAACAGTTTCCTTGCCCACTGTCTTTGTTTTATTATCAGCGTAGGGCTTACTTGAAACCTTGGCATTTAGGTTTGTTTTATTACTATTGACGATAAAAGCACCAGCCCCGTTCCACTCCAGACTCCCTTTTATTTGGCTTTTGACTGCATCTGTTAAGACACTTTCTGCCAATTCTTGACTAGGCGCGTCTGGTGATTGACTTTTCTGACTCATTTTTGTCTTAGCAGCCTGATTGCCTAGTTCATTCTGCTTAATATAATAGCTCCCCGCAGATAAGAGCAATAACACTAGCAAACCAATCAGTGTCTGTCTTGTTTTTTTGTTCATATTTCTCCTTATCTTTAGAAAAAGACTGGTCTCCCAGCCTAATTTCCTGTAAATTTATGAATCAATTCCTGCCATTTTGCTGGAGACAGGATAGCCCACGGATCTTGACCCTTGCCCAAGATTCCATAACCTACCATTAGACCGATTCCTAGGGCTAAAACACCTAAAATCAGTACTATGATGACTAAAAGTAAACGCTTGACTACGTAGCTTGATTTCTTATTCATCTTCATCACTTGCCTCAATCCGCTGAATCTTAGCACCTAACTGCGCCAATTTCTCATGGAAACGGTAGTAGCCTCTATCCAAGTGAACCAATTTACCAACTACAGTTTCTCCCTGTGCTACCAAACCTGTCAAAATCAAGGCTGCACTGGCACGAAGGTCAGTAGAAAGAACTTCCGCTCCCTGCAAAGGTTGCCCACCAACAATACGAGCTGTATCACGGATAATCTCCGAGTGTAAGCCCATACGACGCATTTCTTCTAGGTGTTGGAAACGATTTTCGAAAACTGTCTCCACCATGGTTGATTCGCCTTTTGCGACTGTCATCAAGGCTGTAAATTGAGCCTGCATATCTGTTGGAAATCCTGGGTGGGGCAAGGTTTTCACATGGACAGCTTTTAGATTTTCTAGTTGAGAGCGAACGCGAATTCCTTCCGTCTCCTCCGTCACTTCCACTCCCATTTCAAGCAATTTGGCAATCAAGGGACGGTTGTGCTCCCAAACAGCATCTTTAATCAAGACATCACCACCAGTCATGGCAGCAGCTACCATAAAGGTTCCTGCTTCGATACGGTCTTGGACTACATTGTGAGTCGTACCATGAAGTTTCTCAACACCAGTAATGGTAATGGTCTCTGTACCAGCACCCTTAACCTTGGCTCCCATTTCATTGAGGAGAATGGCTAGGTCCACAATCTCAGGCTCACGCGCAGCATTTTCAATCACTGTCACCCCATCAGCTAGAGTTGCAGCCATCATCAAGTTCTGCGTAGCACCAACACTTGGAAAGTCCATATAGATATGGGCACCGTGTAAGCGATCAGCCTTGGCTTCGATGTAACCAGCTGTCTGGCTAATCTTAGCCCCCATAGCTTCCAGACCTTTCAAATGAAGATCAATAGGACGGCTACCAATCGTACAACCACCTGGCATGGATACCTTAGCATGACCTACACGGGCAAGAATTGGTCCCAAGACAACGATGGAGGCGCGCATCTTGCTGACATACTTATAAGGGGCTTCCTCAGTGATGTCGCCAGTAGCATCCACCTCGACAAGATGAGCCTCCTCATCAAAGTCAACCTTGGCATTCAAACCACCAACCACCTGATTCATAATAAAGACATCCGACAAGATCGGTACATTCTGTAAGACTGTCTTTCCTTCACTTGCTAGAATAGTCGCTGCCAACAAGGGCAAGACTGCATTCTTTGCTCCGTCGATAGTAACACTTCCTACCAGACGATTATCGCCACCTTGAACCACAATTTTGTCCATACTCGTTTCCTTTACTCTTGATTTTATAATAATCCTCTAAGCGCTTCTTGCCACAACTGATACAGGCTGATAAAGAAAGAACTCAAGATATAGCCCATTACAATGCTGAAAAGAGCTAGCAATAAATGAACTTTTCTTGTATTCTCATCTGTCACTTTTAAAACCTTTTCCCATCTAACAAGATCCTTTAAAAGGTAAAAACTCACATAGATAAAGAGCATGTGACTGCTTAGAGTGAATAATAATTGAACCATTTGACTATTATACCATCTTCTCTGTTTGCGCGCTAGTTTGGAAATCCCCCTCAAAATCTAGGGATTGTTTTTCAAGTAATCAATTGCATCTTGTAGGGTTTTAACGGGCACGATTTTCATATCTGTCTTGATTGTTTTAGCCGCTTCTAGGGCTGTTTGGTAGTTGTTTTTCGCATCCGGATGCGCCTTTTGTTCTTCTTCGCTAACAGGGTTATCAGGAGCAAAGAAAATAGCGGCACCTGCTCTAGCAGAAGCTACAACTTTCTTGTCAATACCACCAATATCCCCCACATTGCCATCGCGGTCAATGGTACCTGTACCGGCAACAATACGACCATTACGAAGACCTGGGTGAGCTATTTGAGTATAGATAGCTAGACTAAACATGAGACCAGCACTTGGGCCGCCAATACCAGCTGTTGAAAAGCTAATTGGGACATTGCTGATTACCTCTGTACGATCAATCAAGCCGATTCCAATCCCATTTTTTCCATTTTCCAAGCTGATAATCTTTCCTTCTGCAGACTTGGTTTGCCCATCCTCTTCATAGGTGACCTTGACGGAGTCCCCTAATTTTTGAGAACTGACGTAATCAATCAAGTCTTTGGAACTATCAAATGTCTGATCATTGACTGCTGTGACCGTATCAGAGATATTGAGAATCCCTTTAAAGGTTGAATTATCCGTCACATTCAAGACATAAACCCCAAAGTACTTTAGTTCGATATCCTTACCAGCTGTTTTTAGACCTTGATACTTGGCCATATTTTGCGATGTTTGCATGTAGAATTGATTGATCCGCATAAATTCTACATCGGAAGAACCACCTGTGGTCTCCTGGGCACTACGAATATCTGTAAAAGGCGTCAACCAGGCATAAACCATATGAGCTAATGTGGCATGCTGGACACCAACCGTAACAAAGTGATAGGCACCAGCCGCCTGATCTTCTCTGTCATTTATTTTGAGGACTTGGCGAATATCTTCCGAACCACCTGGAACCTCTATATAGTATGGCAAAGGCACCACAAATGCCAAGAAAGTCACAATCAAGGCCGCAATGACATATAAGGGCCATCTAATCTTTTTTTTCATTTCTTATTTCCTCCAAAATACTCTCAGGAACATAGCAGGCAACATCCTGACCAAACTTCAAAAGCTCTCTAACACCTGATGAACTAATATAGAGATGTTCAGGGCGACTATGTAAATAAATGGTCTCTATATCAGAAGACAGCTGATGATTGTAGTAATCAAAACTGGCTTCATATTGCAAATCCGACGCATTTCTCAAGCCCCGCACTAGGCAAGTAGCCCCCAGTCTTTTTGCAACATCAACTACCAATTCATCATGAGAAGACACAACTTCAACATTTTCCAAATGTTTCAAAGCCGTTTCTAGCCCTCGTTTACGATTTTCTATGGGGAGAAATCCTTGTTTGTGGGGATTAAAAAAAATACCGACATAGAGCTTATCAAAGAGTCTGCTAGCTCGTTCAATGATATCCAGATGTCCATTTGTCATCGGATCAAATGAGCCTGTGAATAAGCCAATCTTATCTGACATAGACTGTCACCTTACTAATTCCATAAATTTTTTCCTTCCAGATGCCCAGGCAGGCAATTTCTTCTGGAAGTTCAACAGCTTTATCCGTCTCACACACGACCATGACAGCTTCAGAAAAAAGCTCCCTCTCAGCCATTTTTTCAATATCTGCTACGATTTGTTCCTTGGCATAAGGAGGGTCTAAGAAAATGAGGTCAAATTTCCCAGATACCTGTTCCAATGCCCTTTCTGCATCCATCTTGAGGAGTTGAAATTTTCCAACTTCCTTGGTCATCTGAATATTTTCAGCCACGATAGACTGAGCCTTACGGTCTCGCTCTACCAAAACAGCACTGGCCATGCCACGTGATACTGCCTCGATAGATAAACCACCACTACCTGCATAAAGGTCCAAGACTCGTCCCCCTTCAAAGTAGGGACCAATCATGTTAAAAATGGCTCCCCTAACCTTATCCGAAGTAGGTCTTGTCGTCTTGCCTTCTAGTGTCTTGAGGGGACGTCCCCCATAGATTCCTGATACGATTTTCATACCGTTTATTATACCAAATTATAGACAAAAAGAGAAAGAAAACCGAACCTTGCGGTTCGATTCTCTATAAAATATTTTCGTAAGTATCGCGAACTTCTTGAGGCCAAACACTTGTTTGCACTTCTCCGATGTGTTTCTTGCGAAGTAAGAACATGGCCATACGAGATTGTCCAATTCCTCCACCGATTGTCAATGGGAATAGGCCGTTCAACAAAGCCTTGTGCCATTCCAATTCCAAGCGGTCTTCATCACCTGTGATGGCAACCTGACGGCGAAGAGTTTCTTCATCGACACGGATTCCCATAGAAGATAGCTCAAAGGCTCCACCCAGAGACTCATTCCAAACAAGAATATCGCCATTCAGACCCTTGTAGCCATTTTCAGACTCACTTGTCCAGTCATCGTAGTCTGGTGCACGTCCATCGTGCGGTTTACCATCTGGCAACTCGCCACCGATACCGATCAAGAAGACTGCTCCAAATTCTTTACAGATCGCATTTTCACGTTCTTTCGGTGTCAAGTCTGGGTAGCGTTCTACCAACTCTTCTGTGTGGATAAAAGTGATTTGTTTTGGCAAGATAGACTCGATGTCATAACGGGCTTCAACAGCTAGCTCAGTAAGGCGAATAGCCTTGTAAATCTTCTCAACTGTCTCTTTTAGATAAGCGATGTTACGCTTACCATTTGGGATAACCTTCTCCCAGTCCCACTGGTCAACATAAACAGAGTGAGTCGCATCAAGCGAATCTTCGTCTGGACGAAGGGCCTTCATGTGGACGAAGAGACCCTCACCCTCACCGAAACCAAAACGAGCCAAGGTATGGCGTTTCCATTTAGCAAGTGAATGTACCACTTCATAAGTAGCGTCAGGGATTTGGAGAACCTTGACCGATACGGCATTCTCCACACCTGATAAGTTGTCCTGCATCCCGTCGCCGACCCTGCTCAAGATAGGACCTTGAACTTCGACAACTTCTAACTTATCTTTCAAATACTGGGTAAAAGTGTTTTTGACAAAGGAAATTTCTTCTTGTTGGTGGATAAAACTTTTCTTCATAGGCTACTCCTCAAAAATTAGTTAAAAGCATTATACACCTATTTCCAAGAAAAGAAAAGAGAAAATTTAAAAAAATCAGTGTCACTCAAAACACTGATTTCATAGACCTTTTAGTCATTGCGACCGAAGATACGTAAAATACTTAGGAAAAGATTGATAAAATCAAGATAGATGCTGAGAGCCATTGACACAACCCAACCTGTCGCTACACGACCTTGTGATTGTTCATAGGCAAGGCGAATCTTTTGGTTATCCCAAGCAATCAACCCTGAGAAAACCAAAACCATGGCTACGCTAATCATATAATCAAAGAAACCGCTAGCCAAGAAAATATTGACTACCATAGCAATCAGTAAACCAATGAGAGCTGCCATCATTGCTCGGCCAAGGCCGCTCAAATCTTTCTTGGTGAAGATACCAACTGCCGCCATGACAAAGAAGAGAAGGGCGCTCGATACAAAGGCAGATAAAACTGTACCCGGAGTATAGAAAGCCACCACAAAACTGAGGGTAAAGCCGTTTAAAACGGAGTAAAGTAAAAATACTGGAAGAGCCGCTGGACTATTTCTTGAAGCCATACTACTGGCAACGAAAACCAAAGCCAACTCCGCAAAAGTAGCAATGGTCAACCAGAGACGCCCCTGCATCAAAAAGTAAACCAACTGAGACTGAAAGACCGTCAACATAAGACCTGATACCAAAGCAGATAGTCCGATTCCCAGACCAACAAAGGCATAAACCTTAGCGTAAAATTGATTGAGACCTGCACGGTCATGTATAATAGTGTGATTCATCCTTTTCTCCTTTTCTATGAACATCTTTCCTTGATTATAACAAAAAAAGTTAAAATTAGCTTAAATGGAAGATTAAAATACCTGCTGCAACGGCAACATTCAAACTCTCAGCCTGTCCCTTCATACTAATGTGGACCAACTGGTCTGCACTTTCAACCATGAGGGGACTAATTCCTTGACCCTCATTTCCCATGACTAGTACAAAATTTTCTATAGGAGGCAGTTCTCTGTAATCAATAGAATCTTTAGATAGGGTTGTTGCCATCACTGGGATAGCTGCCTTTTTAGCTTCCTCAAAAAGCGCTTGGCTCGACATCCGATAAATAGGCAGATGAAAATGACTGCCTTGCATGGAACGTAGGGTCTTGAGACTGTAGATATCTGCCGATTTATCTGAAACAATTACTCCAGTAAAACCTGCTGCATCCGCAGTCCGAATGATGGTTCCCACATTACCAGGATCTTGCACATCTTCCAAAAACAAGAACTTACCCTGACTCAAATCAGCTTGCCCTACCTCTTCTTTTTGAACCACCGCCACAATTCCCTGTGGAGTCTGAGAATCCGCCAAATCTAGCAAAATATCCTCTGACACCCAGACAGTTTGCGGAAACGAGGCTAACTGATTTCGGTAATTTTCTAGGGCAAAGATTTTCTCAATCGTCACTCCAGCTTGAACAGCTTCTTCAAACAAGTGCCAGCCTTCAATCAAATAAGCAGACTTGCGGTATTTTTTTTGGTGTAATTTCTTGGCATTTTTTACCACAGAATTGGCTTTTGAGGTTATAATAGTCATAGAAATATTATAACACAATCAAAGGGGTTTGGTATGCAAAAGGTTAGAATGATTGCCCAAGGTAGGGTACAGGGAGTCGGCTTTCGTTGGGGTGTTTACAGCCTAGCACTTGAAATCGGTGGCATCACAGGCCGAGTATGGAATAACGACGATGGCACAGTGGAAATCTTAGCCCAAGCAGACTCATCCGCTATCATGGCGAAATTTATCCAAGAAATCCGAAAAGGACCCACACCTTTTTCAAAAGTCAGTTACTTAGATGTCAAACTGAGCAACTTTCCTCCCTACCCTGACTTTAAAATCGCAAATTAAGTCTCTAGAACTATTGTATATTTTGTAAAAAAACAGTAGAATAGAAAGGTATAATTTTTAAAGAAGGAATAAAAACAGTGAAATCTATTAAACGTTTTGCACTCTCAGCTATGGGAGTGGCTATGTTGCTAGTCTTAACTGGCTGTGTCAATGTTGATAAATCCACAGGCCAGCCAACAGGAGTCATTTGGAATACTTTCGGAGCGCCTATGGCTGAAGCTATCAAGTACTTCGCCAATGATAAAGGTCTAGGCTTTGGTGTCGCTATCATCATCGTAACCATTATCGTGCGCTTGATTATCTTGCCACTTGGTATCTACCAATCATGGAAGGCAACGCTTCACTCTGAAAAGATGAACGCCCTCAAGCACGTCCTTGAGCCACACCAAACGCGTCTCAAGGAAGCAACTACTCAAGAAGAAAAACTCGAAGCCCAACAAGCTCTCTTTGCTGCTCAAAAAGAGCATGGCATCAGTATGTTTGGTGGTGTAGGATGTTTCCCTCTCCTCCTTCAAATGCCTTTCTTCTCTGCCATCTACTTTACTGCCCAACATACTGAAGGTGTTGCTCAAGCAAGCTACCTAGGCATCCCTCTAGGCTCTCCAAGTATGATTTTGGCTGCCTGCGCTGGTGTCCTTTACTATCTTCAATCACTCCTTTCACTTCACGGAGTAGAGGATCAAACGCAAAGAGATCAAATCAAGAAAATGGCTTACGTGAGCCCAGTCATGATTGCCGGCTTCTCCCTCATCTCACCAGCCAGTGTTACACTTTACTGGGTTGTCGGTGGTTTCATGATGATTCTCCAACAGTTTATCGTCAACTATATCGTTCGTCCAAAACTTCGCAAAAAAGTCCGTGAAGAACTAGCCAAGAACCCACCAAAAGCAAGTGCTTTCTCTAAACCAAGTGGACGAAAAGACGTTACCCCTGAACAACCAACTGCTATCACAAGCAAGAAAAAACACAAAAATCGCAACGCTGGAAAACAACGTTCGAGATAAGAAGAAAAAGGCTTAGCTGGTTTGCTAAGTCTTTTTTGCAAGTCATACTCTTCGAAAATCTCTTCAAACCACGTCAGCTTCGCCTTGCCGTATATATGGTTACTGACTTCGTCAGTTCTATTCACAACCTCAAAACACTGTTTTGAGNNNTTTGATTTTCATTGAGTATCAAAAGCCCGATGTTTCCATCAGGCTTCTTTTTTATCCATGTACACGTTTCATATAGTCTTGATAACTTTCGGTATCCATGAGTTTTTTAGCATTCTTGACGCGATCTGCTGTTGGTGGTTTGACCCCTTCGAGTGAATATGGAATTCCCAGTTCACGCCATTTGAACTCACCCATGGTATGATAAGGTAGAATTTCAAACTTATCAACATTTTTGAGGGTCTTGACAAACTTACCAAGTTCAATCAAGTCATCATCTCTATCTGTCAATCCTGGAACTAGCACGTGGCGAATCCAGACAGGTTTTCCAATATCTGATAGATACTGGGCACAGGCCAAGATATTTTTATTGGTTTGGCTAGTGACAATCTTGTGCTGTTCTTCGTTGATTTCCTTGATATCCAAGAGGACCAAGTCAGTGACAGCCATGAGTTTGTCAAACTTCTCAAGGTAACGTGGTTTATTACGGAAAGGAAGGGCACAGGTATCCAAGGTACAGTGGATTCCTTGTTCCTTAGCCTTGGTGAAGAGGGCAATCAGGAAATCAATCTGCAAGAGGGCTTCTCCTCCACTGACTGTAATACCGCCCTTATTTCCCCAGAAACCGCGGTAGCGCAAGGCTTCTGTCAAGACATCATCTACCGTCCGTTCACGTGACTTATTGGACTCCATAGCCCAAGTGTCCGGGTTGTGGCAATACTGGCAACGCATGTGACAGCCCTGCAAAAAGACAATAAAGCGAATACCAGGGCCGTCTACTGACCCAAAGCTTTCTGTCGAATGCACCATTCCTGTCACTTGTCCATAATCAATTGTTTCTTCAGACATATCGTTACCTTCCTTGAAAACGTTTTATAGTTTTATTATATCACGACTTGAAGGAAAAACAAGATTTTTGCCTATTTTTTAGAAAGCAATCTGTTTTTCAATTTCATTTTCAATGACTTATCATTTTATTCTTCAAAATCAAAGCCATACAAGGTTGCAAAATAGTCCTCAGGGCGCTCTGCACGGCGGATTTGGCGGGCTTTACCTTCTTCGGTATAGAGGATTTCCGCAGAACGAAGTTTGGCGTTGTACTGGTAGCCCATTGAAAAACCGTGAGCACCTGTATCATGAATGACCAGCAAATCACCGATTTCTGTATGAGGAAGTTCGCGATTCACTGCAAATTTATCATTGTTTTCACAGAGTGAACCGACCACATCTACCACTTCAGCTGGTCCATCTGGATGGGTCACGTTAGTAATATGGTGGTAGGCACCGTACATAGCTGGACGCATGAGATTGACTGCTGATGCATCCACACCTAGATAGGTACGGTAGGTTTCCTTCTTATGAGTCACTCTTGTAACGAGAGCTCCATGAGGGGCTAACATAAAGCGACCCAATTCTGTGAAAATCTTGACATCACCAAGACCTGCTGGTGTAAGGACTTCTTCATACACCTTACGAACTCCCTCACCAATCAAGGCAATATCATTTGGTTCCTGATCAGGACGATAGTTAACACCAATACCACCAGAAAGATTGATAAATTCTAGCGAAATACCCAACTTTTCCTTGATTTCAACAGCCAATTCAAAAAGCTGACGAGCCAACTCTGGATAATAGAGATGGGTCACGGTATTGGACGCTAGGAAGGAGTGAATCCCAAAAGTCTTAGCTCCTTTTTCCTTCAAGATGGCAAAGGCTTCAAATAGTTGGTCCTTGGTCATGCCAAACTTGGCTGCTCCAGGATTGTCCATAATGTCTGTCCCTAGTTCAAAAACACCGCCAGGATTATAACGACAAGAGATAATTTCTGGAATGCCTGCTGCACGCTCCAGATGTTCAATATCTTCAAAAGCATCCAAGTTAATGGTCGCACCTAATTCACGCGCATAGGCATATTCCTTGTCTGGCGTGTTGTTAGAAGAGAACATAATCTCAGACCCTGGAAAGTCCAGTTTGTGACTCATCAAGAGCTCTACATAACTAGAGCAGTCCACACCGCAACCTTCCTCTTGGAGGATTTTCAAGATAGCTGGTGTTGGAGTTGCCTTAACTGCAAAATATTCCTTAAAGCCCTTGTTCCAAGAAAAGGCTTGGTTGACAGCTCTTGCCTTCTCACGAATCCCCTTCTCATCATACAAGTGAAAGGGAGTCGGGAACTCGGCAACAATCGCTTCTAACTCTTCTCTATTGATAAATGGTGTTTTCATAAGCTTCCTTCTATTCTATTTGCAAAGAAAGGCTGGGACAATCGTTCCAACCTTTAGTTCTATCTCTTATTTATCTTCGTCAAAGATATTGCCAACCTCAACATCAATGGCTTGGTTCTTGACATCAATATTGGTTACTTTCAGGAGTGACTTGTAATCAAATTGCTTTTCACGTTCTTCTTGGGCATTGTCCGCAAAGACGGCTACACCAGCTAGTTCAGAATCAAACTCACGCAAGAGACTGATCATCCCGTTGACCGTTCCGCCACCTTTCAAGAAGTCATCCACAATCAAGACACGGCTGCCTGCCTTAAGACTGCGTTTTGAAAGGAACATTTTCTCAATGCGGTCACCACTTGAACCGGATACATAGTTGACGCTAACCGTTGAACCTTCGGTAATTTTCAGGTCACGGCGTACAATGACAAAAGGAACATTGAGGACATTGGCAACTGCATTTGCAAGTGGCACACCCTTGGTCGCTACTGTCATAACCGCATCAATTTTTTGGTCCATAAAGCTCTTGGCAATAATGCGACCAATATTTTTCAAGATAGCTGGTGTGCTAAGCAAATCAGACAGGTAGATATAGCCACCTGGCAAGATGCGGTCACTTTCTGACAGCTTGGCACGCAAGTCCTCAACCATTTCCTTGGCATCATGGCTTGAGATTGATGGTGTAAAAATGACACCACCACCAGCACCAGTTACTGTCTGGATATGACCGATTTCAATTTCCTCAAAGGCGCGTTTGATAATCACGATATCTTCTGAGATGGATGATTTAGCAGATTCATACTTTTCAGCAAAAGTATTGAGACTAGTTAGTTTATAAGGATGATTAATCAAATAGTTGGAAATGACAACCATCCGATCACTTCTTCTTAATTTCATTTCTATTTCCTATTCCATTTTTATTCAAAAAATCAAAAAGCAAACTAGAAAGCTGGTCGCTGGTGGTTCAAAACACTGTTTTGAGATTGTCGATAGAACTGACAAATCCTGTAATATACATGTATATATACATACAACAAGGCGATGCTACCCTAGTTTGAAGAGATTTTTGAAGAGTATTCATTTTTGTCTTTTACTTATTATACCATATTCACATAAAAAAACGAACATTCTTATCCTAAAAAATGCTCATTTTTCTTAAATTATTAATCTAAATCTGGTTTATAGAAGGAACGATTGTCCATAGCGAAAATTTTATTGGTCATCTCTCCTTTATCCACCAAAGCCAGAGCTGTTGACATCATCATCATGCTTGCATCCAGATTGTCAATCATATGGATAATCTCTGCTTCCATAATACGTGGACGGACTGGACTTCCATACTCAAGTAAGCCGTGGTGACTGAGGATAACGTGACGAAGCAAAACGACTTCTTCCTTGGTATCATCGATGCCGAGCTCCATCACTGTCTTGGTAATTTCACTATCAATCAGAGCGATATGTCCAAGAAGATTGCCTCGCACTGTATACTCAGTCTGGTCTGGCCCCGTCAACTCAATGACCTTAGCCAAGTCATGCAGCATAATCCCTGCATAGAGCAGGTTCTTATTGAGCTGAGGATAGACTTCGCTAATAGCATCTGCCAAACGCACCATGGTCGCCGTATGATAAGCCAAACCTGTTTCAAAGGCATGGTGGTTGGTCTTGGCAGCTGGATAGGAGTAAAATTCCTTATCATACTTGGTGTAGAGATTTCGGACAATTCGTTGCCAGACAGGATTTTCAATTTTGAAAATCATTTGCGACATGTAGTCACGAATTTCCTTGACATCAACTGGCGACTTGACCTTGAAATCAGCTGGGTCATTGGGTTCGCCAGCTTGAGGCAGGCGTAGGGTGATTTGATTGACCTGTGGAGTGTTGTTATAAACTTCTCGGCGCCCTTTCATGTGGACAACCTTACCTGCAGTAAAGACCTCAACGTTATGAGGTTGGGCATCCCAGAGCTTCCCATCAATCTCGCCACTATCATCTTGGAAGGTAAAGGCTAGGTAGTTTTTCCCAGCTCGAGTTTGCCTCAGGTCAGCTGACTTGATTAGGTAAAAGCCTTCAAATAGCTCATCTTTTTTCATGTGACTAATCTTCATATTCTTCCTCATTTTCTTGGAAATGGAGTAGATCAAGCGCAGGCTCACCTTCTGATAACTCAATGTGACGGAGCGTCCGCTCGATAGCTGTGGTACGACGGTTTAATAATTCATCAATATTGCCAGAGGCGTGTTGGAGATGCTTTTGTGCCTTGACCAGAATACCACCAAACTTGCCAAACTCAGTCTTGACACTGGCAAGGGTCTTACTGATATGGTCGGCACTCTTTTGGATATTAAGAGTCTTGAAACCAACTGATAGGGAATTGAGCAGGGCTGATAGGGTACTTGGACCTGCGACAATAATCTGCTCCTCCCGTCTCAAATCATCAAAGAAGACCGGATTGCGGACGATTTCTGAGTAGAGACCTTCTGTCGGAACAAACAAAACTCCAAAATTGGTCGTCCGAGGCGGTGCTATGTACTTGCTCCTGATATCCTTGGCAAAGCGCTTGACGCTGGCTAGGAGTGACTTACGACAGCGTTCGATCTCGTCCTTGTCACCTGCTTCATAGGCTTCTTCCAAGCGGTAATAATCTGCCAGTGGAAACTTGGAGTCAATTGGCAGATAGACGTATTCTTGGTCGCCTTGTCCGGGTAACTTGATGGCATACTCCACTCGTTCACTGGAGTTTTCAACTGTTGCGTATTCTCGTTCGTACTGGGCAGGGGTCATGATGTCCTCTATGATTTGTCCCAGTTGCAATTCTCCCAGAATCCCTCGCGTTTTGGTTCCAGAGAGAACCTTGTTGAGGGCGCCGACATCGCGGGCAACTGTCTGCATTTCTCCAAGGCCACGATTGACCGACTCCAGTTGTTTGGAAACTGTCTCAAAGGAGGCCTGCAAGCGTGTCTGCAAGGTCTTTTCCAACTTTTCCTCGACTGTCTGGCGCATTTGTTCCAAACGTTGCTCATTTGATTCCTGCAAGGCTTGAAGGCGTTGGTCGGTCTTGTCTCTGGTTTGGAGGAGATTCTCTGTCATTTCTTGACGGACTTGCGTCAGACCTTGGTGCAATTCGATTCGCACTTCTTGCAAACGGTCACTGACAGCCACTTCCAAATCTTTTTGATCTAACTGGCTGGCTTGTCTGGCTTGTTCAAAGCGGTAATCCAACTGGTCTGACAAGTGATCTGCCTGATCCTCCAAGCTCTTGGCTAGATGTTTTTCCTGTTTATCCTGCCTCTGCCAAATCATAAAGAGACCAGCTAGGTTGGCAATTAATAATAGAACAAGTAAACTTTCCATCTTACCTCCTGTCCTTGCTATGCAGCACGACCACATAACCATCTGGGCAAGTCACCGACACTTCCCTATCTATATATTCGTTAGAAGCGTACACTTTTTTAAAGAAAAAATTGTCCTCTGTCAACTCATACTTGGCTCCAAAAATGGTCAGCTGGCTATCCCGAACTGGCATAAAGGCTAAATAGTCGTAGTCTGAACGAGGTTCTAGCTGACTGGTCCCTTCTGGACAATAGGCAATCAAATTTTGCCCGTCCTCAATCACTATCTGACGCATATAGGGAGCCAACTTAGGATTGCTAGGTAGAAAGACGTTAGCCAGCATATGGTCAATACGACCACCCAAAGCACCGAAAATAGTGACCTCAGCCTGAGGATTTTGCTCAAAGATGGTTAAGAGAGCCAATTCCAAATCTGTATCATCTTTTTCTGGTCGGGCTTGAACAAAATACTGGGCACGTTTTTGAATCACCTGTCGCTCTTCTGCAGTGACAGAATCAAAATCTCCAACTGCTAGAGTAAGAGGCAAGTCTTCCTCCAAGACCCAGAGCGAGCCTCGATCCACACCGACAAAACTATCAAAGTCCGTCCGATAATGACCGCGGTCTCCTCCTGCAAAAACGGCAACCCTAGTCCAGTTGTTTTCTGAGAGTTTGTACTCGCTCATTGACATCTCCCTTAAAGACATAGGAACCTGCTACAAAAACGGTCGCACCAGCTTCTTTAGCTTGAGCAATAGTTTGGTCATCAATCCCACCATCCACTTCAATCTCAAATTTCAAACCTTTTTCCTCACGAAGTGCAACCAACTCACGGACCTTATCCATTGTTTCTGGCAGAAAGGCTTGACCACCAAATCCAGGGTTAACTGTCATGACTAGGACTTGGTCAACTAGATGAAGCACATGCTTAATCGCTTCAACTGGTGTACCAGGATTGATAACGACTGAAGGCTTGACACCGAGTGAACGAATCTTTTGGAGGGCACCATGAATATGAGGCGTTGCTTCCACATGGATACTGATGATATCCGCACCTGCACGCGCAAAATCCTCTAAATGATGCTCAGGATTGGACACCATCAAGTGGCAATCGAAAACCATCTTGCTATGAGGGCGAAGAGCTTCGACCACACCTGCACCAAAACTGATTTGTGGCACAAAGTGCCCATCCATGATATCGATATGGGCATATTCTGCACCAGTTGCTTCTAGGCGTTTGATTTCACGTTCAAAGTTGGCATAATCTGCTGCCAGAATTGACGGAGCAATCTTGTATTGAGACATAGGTTTCTCCTTATTTTGGAATTTTTTTGCTGACTTTTTTATAGGTTTCTCTGCGATTTTCAATTTCGCTAAGGAATTGCAGGTAGTTGTCAAAACGGAAGGACGCAATGGTACCCTCTTCTACAGCTGGCTTGACAGCACAAGACGGCTCATGGGTATGGGTACAAGTGCGGAATTTGCAGTCTCGACTGACAGTAGCAATCTCTGGAAAGGCCTGATTGAGGTCTTCCGCCGTTGATACTTCATAATCCAAGGATGAAAATCCTGGTGTATCCGCGATTTTGCCCCCATTAAGGTTGTAAAAACTAACAGCTCGAGTAGTGTGGCGCCCACGACCCAGACTGTCTGAGATTTCTCCTGTTTCAAGATTGAGATCTGGTGCGATTTTATTGAGAAGGGTTGACTTACCAACACCTGTCTGCCCCATAAAGACTGTAACCTTGCCTGTTAACAAAGGCAAAAGTTCTTCTTTACTGGTCACAAATTCATAGCCGATGTCACCATAGGTTTGTTGGTAAAAATCCAATTCTGACCTATCTTCCAACAAATCCATTTTGGAAATATAGACGATGGGATGGATGCCCTTGTGTTCCAAAAGAACCAAGAACCGATCCAGCAAATTGCTGTTGAAGTCCGGTTCCTTGACGGACATGATTACTACAGCTTGGTCGATGTTGACAATGGGCGGACGAACCAGACTATTTTTTCGTTCATGAATCTTAAGGATATATCCCTCAGAGTTCTCCTCCGCAGAGAAATCTACCAAATCCCCAACGTAGGGAGTATGCCCTTTTTTACGGAAATTCCCACGCGCCCGTGTTTGATAAACCTGACCATCACTTTCCACATAGTAGAACCCAGCCAAGGCTTTAATGATTTGTCCCTGCATCTTAGAGTCCTTGCCCTTTAAGTGCATCTGCTAGACTGGCAAACTCTTCCAAGCTGAGAGCTTCCCCACGCACACTTGGTGACAAGCCTGATTGGTCCAAAGCCTTAGTCAGCTTGTCCTTGACTTCTTCAGTCTTGCCAAAGTAACCTGTCAAGTTATTCCACAAGGTCTTGCGGCGATGAGTAAAACTAGCCTTGGAAACCTTAAAGAAGAAGTTCTCGTCTTCAACTGCTACGGCTGGCTCTGAACGACGCACCATTTTCAAGATGGCTGAATCCACATTTGGCGCTGGCACAAAGACCGTACGAGGCACGATAAAGGCAACCTTGGCTGTCATGTAATACTGCACGGCGATAGACAAGCTACCATAAGCCTTGGTATTCGGCTGGGCTGAAATGCGGTCCGCCACTTCTTTCTGCATCATGACCACAAACTCACTAAAAGGAATGCCACTTTCGATCAAGTGCATGAGAATAGGCGTTGTGATGTAGTAAGGCAAATTAGCCACTACCTTGATTGGCAGGTCAGGATTTTTGAAATTCTGGATATGTTGCGCCAAGTCAACCTTGAGAATGTCCTCGTTGACCACGGTCACATTATCAAAATCACGCAAGGTATCTGCCAAAATCGGCACCAAACGGTGGTCAATCTCAAAGGCCATGACCTCTGCTGCACGCTCAGCCAGAAACTCCGTCAAGGCACCAATCCCTGGCCCAATTTCGATAACATTAACCTGGTCATCAATTTCAGCCGTATCCACGATTTTTTGAAGAATATTGGTATCCGTCAAGAAATTTTGCCCAAAGGACTTTTTAAAAGTAAAACCGTGACGCTCCAGCACTGCCTTGGTCACGCTATAATCTGCAATTCTCATCTATTCTCTTTTCTATTATCTGTTACTACTATTGTAACACATTCCCCTTGTATTTTGGGGGTGAAAATCATACCAAAAAACTATCTTTCCTCATGAAGAAAGATAGTCTTGGAAATCTTTAAAGGGGGACTTAGCGCTTCTCGCGAAACATACGTTCGAAAAAATCAGCTTCTTGATAACTTCGATTTTCGGGTAGGGTCAAATCTACATCCTCCTCCACATTATCCACTGTCAGTTCAACCGTTTGAGGTAAATTTTTCAAACGATAATGCTTTTGCCTTTGCCCTTCAATGCTAGCAAAATCAAGCAAATAGCCATTCACTCGGATTTGAACCAAAAGGAGATGATTGGTCATATTTTCCATGATGAGAATATCTTCTAAACCACCTCTGACACTAGGATAATCAGGTACCCTGCGAATACGGATTTTTTCACACATGAGCAAGTTCCCTCATATCAATGATTTCATCGGCCTTATTCCAGACTAGGGGATTATGGGTCGCAATGATGATCATTCGATTTTCATCTTTCAAGCCTACCAAGAGATTCATAACTTCCTCTGAATTTTCAGGATCAAGAGCTGCTGTTGGTTCATCTGCCAAAATCAAGGGTGGATTTTTCAAAATAGTCTTCGCAAGAGCAACTCGTTGGGCCTCTCCCCCAGATAAAGTATAAATTTTTTGTTCCAAATCCAAATATCCTAGATTAACCTTTTCTAAAGCCTCCACTTGCCTTTCCAAACGTTCTACTTTTGAGATTTTCTGACCAACAAAGCCCAAATCCAAATTCTCTTTGATTGATTGGTTTTCTAAGAGGCCAAAATTTTGAAAGAGATAGCCCATCTGGTCTCGAAAATACTCACGAGTGGGAATGGTTTTTAAATCTTTCCCCTGATAGAGAACCCTTCCTCCATCTATCTTTTCTAGTTTGCCTAGGATATTCAGCAGCGTCGTCTTTCCGCTTCCACTCTTTCCGATTAAGGCATAGACCTTGCCCTTCTCCAGCTTGAGATTCAAACCAGAGAAAATCGCGCGGTCATTAAATTTCTTTTCCAATCCTTGAATATCAATCATCTTATTTTCCTTTCAATACTGCCATGCTACCAGCTTCTTCTTTTTTATCCTGCCTTACTAAAATCAAGAGGGCGTTAAGAGTAAATAAAGCTACAACTAGAGCGCTAATCAAGCTATCTCTTGTCAAAATACTAGATAGGACTAAGCCAAGCAAGAGAACTCCTCCTTGCGCCAGTAAATACTTGCCATGAAGCTCATAGATTGTCATACCAGCAAGACGTTTAATCATAAGCTCCCGTCTGAACTGCTCAAAATAGAGAAGATTCATGGAATCAAATAACAAGATAGCCGTAGACAGGGTCAAAATCGTCCCAATAAGGAGAGAGTAAAACTCCACCCGTTTGTCATTTAGTACCTTTGCAAAAAATAGCTGGCTTTTTACCAAGTAAGAGACCTTGTGATACAGACCTTGCTCTTTTAGAGCGGTAATGCTGTCTCCATATCGATCTAGCTTCAAGGCACTATTAGCCGTAGTTCCCCACAACATCCCTGCAACAGGTCTTGTTCCAGTCGCTTGCGGCGTTAGAATTACAATAATCGGATCTTTTAGGTACTGGCGTGTCGTCTTGTACCCATCATTATAGAGGAAACGTTCCTGTCCTGTTTCTGTAAAAGCTAGCGTTACCTGTGGAAGGTAGTGTTTCTGACTCGTCGCCTCTACACTTTCAGATGAAAATCTTTGCAGGTAATCTGTAAACAATCCTTGGTAGTAGGCAGACTGCTCTCGCAAGCTCTCAGGCAAAATCAGCCCAAACTCTCCCTCAGACAAGTTTTGCATCTTATCCATAAACTCTGAAGAAACGGTAATCTTTTCTTCTATCAGATAGCGCGGTGAGACATAGATAACATTCCCTGACGGTGTGTAGTCATTGAGACGATTGCCATCTAGGTCCACCTCTGCTCCATCTGAGAAATTGTCAACATTGCTCATGATATAAAAAGAGTCTGTATTAGCTAACCGTTCTTCAGTAAATGTCTGCCACTCACGATTATCCTTACGCATTCCTTCTTCATCTGCAAATGCACTAGACCAACCAAAGGATAGACGGTAACGATCTGAGGACTGACTCCATTTATCGCTAGCTCTCTCCATTTCCTGCATTTCACGGTAGTGGGGTAGGAGAGCAGTCGCACTCGAGCCGACCACCAGCACGGCCAAGAGTTGCCCCACCATCATCAATGTCATCATACGTTTGAGAGGGAGTTTCCCTTTCAATAGATCCACCAGACTATTTTCCTGTAAACCGAGTAGATACACGACACTTAGTAAGGTAGAAATCCCTGCCAAGGTCAAGCCATAAAGTAGAAGAGCAATGATGACCAGTTGCACCGTTGCCATAAACAAGACACTTTGATACCAGAGAATCCCCAATCCCAAAAGACTGGATACTAGCACCGAGAAGATAAGCTGTCTCACATCTTCTAACACTGGTCTAAGAGCCACCCCAAACAAGCTCTCACCAGCGATTAAGCGAATCCCTGCCTGACGAAGAGACTTGATCCGATAAATCAGGGTCAAACTCATAAAGGTCAGCAGAAAAATAGCTAAACTCAGTAGCCCCATTGGGGTAGCAGCCAAGAGGACGACCATCGAAAATGCCTCCGTTCTATTCGAGACAACACCATTATAACCAAGTTCTTGCAGGGCGGTCTGTAAGCTCACTCCATCCAAACTTCCTGACACAATCAAGTAAGAACCTAATAAATCACTCGTTTCTGCACTCTCCTTGGAGGAAATGGTCAGACCTTCTGGAAGCTCTCCCTGACCGTAAGTGGCATAGGTAAAGCGTGTTTCTCCAGCTTCATTTGGCTCAACAATCCGACGGGCGATGAGACTATTATGCTCTACCGCCAAGTGACTCAAAGCCTCTGTCACCTCTTCGCGACTAGCTACTGGTTGATTTATCATCATTCCTGTCACATCAACAGAGAGATAGTTACCAAATAAAATCTCTTCTTGATGGTCAACGGAAGTTATCGCCATATAAAGCGATACCAATACCATTGAAATCAAAATAAATAAACGTTTCATCATTTCCTCCAAAAAGTTACTTGGTCACTTAGTGAGAAGGTGACCACAGTCACTGCAATGTTAAGAAGTTTATTAAGTTCTTTCTACTAGCAACATCTTTAAATATATTATATCCGTTTTTTCAAGAACTATCAAGGACATCAATGTCCTTAAAATCTAACTATTTCATATTATTTTTGGCTCATATCTAAAAAACAGCTCTAAAGACGAACTTTAGAGCTGTTTTGATGCAAGAACAAGGACATTTTTGTCATTGCTTCACTATGTTTATAAATATTTTTTTACATCCTCTTGCCATTGTTTTTCTAACATAGTAACTAAATAAGAATTTTCTATTATATCAGCAAATAGCTTCGATTTCTGATAGAACTGTTCGGCAGATACATAATCATTGTTTATTATTAGAGATAATTTCCACTCCAACATCAATATAATTGGTTTCTTCTGGAAATCTTGTGTTTTTTCCATTATATGATTAAGGCTAAAGATATAAGATTCTAGTGAATCATAAGACGACAAATTATCCAAACAGGCTAGACCCGAAAACAAAGTGTTACTTAAAGCAAACAGATATTCTGGTGCAATTAATTCTACATGATTTGTCAAACGAACTAAAAACGAATGAATTCTGTTAATTTCTTCAATCTGATTTTGACCTTGTTTTATCTTTGTAAGCACTATAGCAAAATATAAGTTGATAACTTCTAATTCATTTATCAAAAACAATTCCTTATTATAAATTGTTTTAAAATAATCGTCCAGTACGGTTTCCCCGTATTCTGGTCGTCCGCTTCGAATAACATCTATCGTTGCTCTAGTAGCTTCAAACCATATTTTTTCCTCATTAGGAAGTTGCTCATAAAATAAATCCTCTATCTCTTCCAAACACGCTTCTTTCTTATCGTATTCCTCTTCTTTACCATAGATTGGTTCACGTAAAATCTGGTATTTCAATTCTAAATAAGCAGGAGGAAGAGCTGAAAAATCCGGCATAAGGCTATAAGTTGGAACTCCTAGCCGGCGAGCAATATAGTCTAACTTGGGCAAACTCGGTTGCGAAGCTCCACTTTCAATTCGCGACAGTTGACGAACTGTCAGTTCTTGCTCATCTCCACAAAAATCTGGACGACTAATTCCTTTTTCTATCCGAATCTCTTTAATTTTTTGACCAATTAACATCAGACGCCTCCTCTTCTACCTGCTTCGAAAAATACTGTGAAACTTAAAAAATTGTAACGGCTACATCTTTCCTACTCATAAGATTTCATGGCTTCTTCCACTTCTGCCAAGGTGACCCCGAACAACTCTAGGCGTTTGAGGAGTTGCTTACCGTTGGAATAACCGATTCGGAGAGCCTCTCCTAGATATTCTCGTCGCTTACGGCTATCTGCTCCTGCTAGAAAACCAAGGCGAATCAAGTCGCTACGACTGATGTCAAACTGGCTCTCATATTCAAATTGTTCCGTCACCTGAGCTAGAGCCGTTTTCAGATCTTCATAGCTGGCATGTTCTATTCCCAGAGAACGCCCCTTGGTTTTGGACTTAGGAACAGCTTCATCTCGTTTGAGAAAGGCATGCTGAACTGTTGGAATGGCCGTCATAATCATGCGACGAATCCGCTCCCCATTAAAATCTGGGTCTGTAAAGACAATGACTCCATGGCGTTGGTGTAGACGCTGAATCCGCTCTAGATCCTGCTCATTGATGGCAGAACCTCGTGTCTCATAGGTCTCTACATCGAAATAGCGTTTGAGATTGGCCGTATCATCGCGACCTTCAACTACGATGACTTGGGAAATTTTCATTTTTTTCTTCGACGACATATTTTTTCCCACTCACTTTGAACACTACTGTCCATAAATTTTAATTGCGGGGCACTACCCTCAACTCTAGAATCCAATAAATCAAAAATATATCTAAGTTTTTGAGAAAAATTCAAAGACATCCCTACTAAAAATTCATTCCCTAGGCTATCTCTAACCATTAGATATTTATCAAATGTTGTGTTAACGCCTTCCAGTGAATCTTCAAACGATACGACACACGGAATGTTTAAAGTCGATCCATCAATTTTTGAAATAATTTTTTCAAATATAATTTCCATCATTTTAGATTGTTGTTCTATACCAATATAATCCTGTCCGTATAATCTAAAATCATATTTTCCAGTTTCATAATTTTTACGGGAAATTTCAATTGAACTGCCATCCGCTACTCCCGTTACGTTTAAGAGTGTCCAAATATCTATTTTTTTAACAATCAAACCTGTTTTTCTATAGCATTCCGAATACATGTCAAGATTGATTTTTGTTTTATTACCTCCAACAACCCAGTCTTGTTTTCCTTCATTCGAAATAATAATCAAATATTTCTTATCTTTAGTTACATTTGGGTTACATATAATATAATCTAATGTATCTAACCAAAAAATTGCATCCGAATAATGTCTAGGTACTGATTTACCTCCTAAAAAAATTGTTCGGTTAGATTTTCCATCAATATCTTCATATCCTGGAGAAATGTTTGAATTATAACGTTCATTTATTACCTCAGTATATCTACTCAAGATATCATCAGTGTAGTCAAAACCTAATTTTACTCCATCTAAAAATTCCTCAATAATTCTTTTTATTGTATCAACGCTTGTAGTCGAATTCTCCCAATCAACTTCTTCTAATAGCTTATTTTTCTCATCTACTAATTTATTATTTATAGCCTTCAACTCTTCTGTATATTTATCAATTCTTTCAAAGTAATCCTCTTTAAAATTTGAGATTTGATCATACATAGTTTTCATACTATCATCTTTTTTGTATTTTTCAATATCATTAAAAAGAGAATTATTTATAATATTTTTTATTCTTATATCTATTAATTCATTTGCTCCTCTAATATCTGCAATTAATTTCTCTGTTCTTTTTACTTGTTCCTTCCGTTTATTTATAATGTTTAATTCATTTTCTAAGTATTCAATTTGTGTTACATATGGAATATAGACATCATTTTTTATTATATTGAACGAATCTACTATTTTATCGCCCAAAAGATGATCTTTCAGAGGAAAGAGTAAACAATTATTATCAATTACAAAAAATGATTTTTTAATCATCTCATTTGTAAAATCTTTATTATATTCTTTAATAAAATTAACCATTATATTTTCTCCTTTAATACTTAATTCCAAAAATTCGTTCTGCATTTGCAGTTATTACCGCCGCTAGCTCTTCTGTCGTCATGCCACGCAAATCCGCGATAAAATCTACTACATAGCGAGTATAGGCTGTTTTATTTTCACGACCACGCTTGGGTACAGGTGCTAAGTAAGGCGCATCTGTTTCCACCAACATCTTGTCCAAAGGTAACTCTTTAGCTGCTTCTTGGATGTCAGTTGCTTTCTTAAAAGTCACCACTCCTGAGAAGGAAATGGTCATACCAAGATCCACAAACTTCTCTGCCCATTCAAGAGACCCTGAGAAAGAATGCATAATGCCACCTCGAGGGCCAACTCCCTCGCTCTTGATAATCTCATAGGTATCTTCCAGCGCATCACGGGTATGGACAACAAAAGGCAAATCCAAGTCCTTAGATAGCTGAATCTGACGGCGAAAAACCTGCTCCTGCACCTCTTTCGGCGCTGTCATCCAATGATAATCCAAACCAATCTCACCCAAGGCAACCACCTTAGGATGCTTGAGCTTGTCAAGCAAGTAGGCTTCAATCTCCTCTGTATAAGTACCAGCTTCTGTCGGATGCCAACCAATAGTTGCATAGAGTTGGTCATACTCATCTACCAACTCCAAGGCACGCTCAATCGTTGGTTTATCAAAACCAACAATATTCATCTGTGTCACACCCATCTCATCAGCCAAGGCAATTTCTTCTGCCTCACGACCTGCAAATTCTTCTACATTCAAGTGTGTATGTGTATCAAAAATCATCTCTTCTAACCTCGTTTTCTATCTTCTATTATACCAAAAAAGAGGAGGGGCACCCAATTTTTCGGTTTCCCTCCTCTCTTCAATAGAGAGCTATTCTGCTAGCTTTTCTATCCGATATTGCCCATCTCCTGTCTCACAGTTAGAGACAGAAGAGATTGGCTATATTGATAGAACATCCCTATTCATCTAATACTCTTCGAAAATCAAATTCAAACCGTGTCAACGTCGCCTTGCCGT
>NZ_VMMZ01000034.1:0-14834 GCF_013277475.1 Streptococcus sp. k-628 | reverse complement strand
CAAACTAGGAAACTAGCCGCAGGCTGTACTTGAGTACGGCAAGGCGACGTTGACGCGGTTTGAAGAGATTTTCGAAGAGTATTAATTGTTTTCAAGATAAAATTCAAATCGTTCGCCTACATACTGACTTTTTACGTATTCAAAAGCTGTTCCATCTTCTAGGTAAGAAACCTGAGTTAAACCAAGAATAGCATGTCCTTTTTCAACTTCCAAATAGTGGGCAATCTTTTCTTTAGCAAGACGAGCATAGATGGTCTGCTGTGATTTACCAATACGGTAGCCATGTTTTTGCAAGGTTTGGAAGAAGTGACTGGTGATTTCTTCTTTTTTAAAGTCCTTAATGAATTTCTCAGGAATAGAAGCAACTTCATAAACCAGAGGAACTTGGTCGGCATAGCGTACCCGTTCCATTCGGATAATATTGTCCGTTGGAGAAATTCCTAGTTTAGCAACCTCCTGCTCGTTGGGAATAGTTTTTCTGTAGGAAATGAGCTGGCTAGAGGGAACTTTACCTTGAGACTTAACAATTTCAGTAAAACTAGTTGTCCCTCGCATTTTTTCTTGTACTCGAGTACTGGAAACAAAGGTGCCGCTTCCTACACGACGCTCTAAAACGCCTTCTTCGACTAATAGAGATATAGCTTGGCGGAGGGTCATGCGACTGACCGCAAACTGCTCTGCTAAATCTCTTTCACTGGGAAGCCTCTCACCAATAGCCCAACGGTGCTCGTCAATATCCTTTTTAATCTGATCATGGATTTTCATATAAGCGGGTAGCATATTTTTCACTTCATTTCTATCTTTTCTCTATTGTACCTCAATAAACTAGAAAAAGTCAATCTTCGCCTTGTTTAGTTGGTAATTCGCCCTTATTTGTGATAGAATATTGAAAAAAGATATTTCTTTTGAGAAAGGAAAAAGATGAGCAACATTTCAACTGATTTGCAAGATGTAGAAAAAATCATCGTATTGGACTATGGTAGCCAGTACAACCAGCTGATTTCACGCCGTATCCGTGAGATTGGTGTTTTTTCAGAACTAAAAAGCCATAAAATTTCAGCTGTTGAAGTTCGTGAAATCAATCCTGTAGGAATTATCCTATCAGGTGGTCCAAATTCTGTATATGAAGATGGTTCATTTGATATTGACCCAGAAATCTTCGAACTCGGAATTCCTATTTTGGGAATTTGTTACGGTATGCAGTTATTGACCCATAAACTTGGAGGAAAAGTTGTCCCTGCAGGTGATGCTGGAAATCGTGAATACGGTCAATCAACCCTAACACACACACCATCAGCGCTTTTTGAATCAACACCTGATGAACAAACTGTATTGATGAGCCACGGCGATGCAGTTACCGAGATTCCTGCTGACTTTGTTCGTACAGGTACATCAACTGACTGTCCATACGCAGCCATTGAAAACCCAGATAAACACATTTACGGTATCCAATTCCACCCAGAAGTTCGTCATTCTGTATACGGAAATGATATCCTTCGTAACTTTGCCCTTAACATCTGTAAGGCTAAAGGCGACTGGTCAATGGATAACTTCATCGATATGCAGATCCAAAAAATTCGTGAAACTGTTGGTGATAAACGTGTCCTTCTTGGCCTTTCAGGTGGGGTTGACTCATCTGTCGTTGGGGTTCTTCTCCAAAAAGCGATTGGCGATCAATTGATCTGCATATTCGTAGACCACGGTCTTCTTCGTAAAGGAGAAGCAGACCAAGTTATGGATATGCTTGGTGGTAAGTTTGGTTTGAATATCGTCAAAGCAGACGCTGCTAAACGTTTCCTTGATAAACTTGCTGGCGTTTCTGACCCTGAACAAAAACGTAAAATCATCGGTAACGAGTTTGTGTATGTATTCGATGACGAAGCAAGCAAGCTCAAAGATGTGAAATTCCTTGCTCAAGGTACGCTTTACACAGACGTGATCGAGTCTGGTACAGATACAGCTCAAACTATTAAGTCACACCACAACGTGGGTGGTCTTCCAGAAGACATGCAATTTGAATTGATCGAACCACTCAACACTCTCTATAAAGATGAAGTTCGTGCCCTTGGTACAGAGCTTGGTATGCCAGACCATATCGTATGGCGCCAACCATTCCCAGGACCAGGACTTGCTATCCGTGTCATGGGTGAAATCACTGAAGAGAAACTAGAAACAGTTCGTGAGTCAGATGCTATCCTTCGTGAAGAAATCGCTAAAGCTGGTCTTGACCGCGATATCTGGCAATACTTCACAGTTAATACAGGTGTTCGTTCAGTTGGGGTTATGGGTGACGGTCGTACGTATGACTACACGATTGCAATCCGTGCGATCACTTCTATCGATGGTATGACAGCTGACTTTGCAAAGATTCCTTGGGATGTCCTTCAAAAAATCTCAGTACGTATCGTAAATGAAGTAGATCACGTTAACCGTATCGTCTACGATATTACAAGTAAACCACCTGCAACAGTTGAGTGGGAATAAGAAAAATTACAATAAAAAGGCTTTGAAATCAATGTTTCAGAGCCTTTAATTAAATAATCGCAAACAATTCGCAAACAAAGGAGAAATAAGATGTGTGATGATATTTTTATTAAAACAATTATTGAAAAATTACCTAAAATAGATGATAAAAACGCTTGGGACTTACTTGGTTTTGTAAATGAAAAGAAAGAAGTTTTCCCATTTGGAAATGATTCAAAAATAATAGGACGATTATTTGAAGTGATAGTATATCCATATTTGCTTGAAGTTGCAGAGGAGTTAGGATATAAGTTGTTTGAATCTGAAAAGCAGACAGTCTATCCAGATTTTTATTTCTTGAAACCTGATAAGAAAAGAATTGCACTTGATATTAAAACAACTTATCGACAATTTGATAAACAAGGTCAAATTAAAGAGTTCAATTTTACAGCTGGAAGTTTTACTAGTTACTTAAGAAATGGAACTAAAAATATTGATGGTAATTATAGTGAATATGATAAGCATTATATTCTAGGTTTTCTATATTCAAGGAATGAAAGTGCAAGTATTAGAAAGGTTAATTTAGAATCAGAAGACATTTCTTCAATAGTACCAGCTTATAAAGATGTAGAATATTTTGTTCAAGAAAAATATAAAGTAGCTGGTACAAGTAAAGGAAGTGGAAATACAGATAACATTGGAACCTTTAAATCTAAAATAATTAAGGATTTTCAAGATGGTAATGGTCCTTTTAGTAAATTAGGGAACGACCTTTTCCATATTTATTGGGAAAATTTTCCTAAATATAAAGATTCTCAAGAAGTAAAAGATAAACTCTTTAATAACTTAGAGACATTTACAGAGTGGGGAAAAGAAACTAAACAATTATCAACCGAACAATTAACACGACTTGAAAAATATTTATCAGTTGAAACAAATAAAGAATGTGAATAATAAAAAAAGGATACACTTTGTATCCTTTTTTATTTAGAATAATAGAATTTGTTGTTGTTCGTGATAAACTTCTTCTAAATTCAAATGTTTTTCACTTATTACTAAAGCTTCTATCATTTTATTTCTATTAGATTCCTTTGCTCCTAAGTGATAAAAATGTTCAGTAGTTAACAACTTTCCATCCGTCCATTTTTCCATGTGGGTATTTTTTCTATACTGATTTTCGTACCACATACTAAAGGCGTATCCTGCTTTTCCTTTTTGAGTAAGTTCTGCGAGTAATGTCGCGTATTCTTCACTCCAAGAATCATAATATCCATCATATCGATCAATGTACGGAGGGTCTAAATAAACAAAGTCATTTTCTCCCATCATCTCAAATGCTTTAGTGAAAGGAATACAGATAAATTCCCAATCTTTACCCTTCATTATTTTTTCAATCCATGAAACTTGATTTACAATTTTTGTAATCAATGCTTTTTGAAATCTCTCTGGTTTTCGTCCAAAAGGAACATTATAATTACCTTTATTATTAAAACGTATCATTCCATTAAAATTGGAACGTTGTAAAAATAAAAAATCTAAAGAGCTATGTTCTTTATTAAATCGATCTCTAACTTCATAGTAATAAGATGTCTTATCAGCCGGAGTACTAGATAATTTAGTTGCTTCATTTTCTAAAAAAGTTCTAACTGTTTGAGCAGTAATCTTCTTTGATTGAATATCTTTGTAAAATTGAATGATATAGGGATTGGTGTCACTAAAAATAGCCTTCTGTGGTTCTAAATTAAAACCTACTACACCAGATCCCATAAATGGTTCAAAGTATGTTCCTTTACCATCCCACTTTATTGATTCAGCAATAAATGGAACTAATTTAGTTTTTATTCCTTGGATTTTAATAGGTGGTACTTTAGGTGTGATAATTTTTTTAGGTAACAATTGTAATTCTCCTCCCCTACTATATGTATTCTATTATAGCATTTTTTATACTTTTTTCTTCAGAAACTGATTATAAACTTCTCCTATTCCTAAAATGTAAAGTTAAGCGCATAAAATATTTAACACTACAAAAAATAGTCAAATAAATGTATTCTGCATTAAAAATTGATCTAACCATTGTTGAACCTTCTTTATATAATTTCAGTGTTGTAATTATTTCACGCCACTGTTATAAAATAAGTGTCGTGTTTTGTCGACACATAAAATTGAAATAAAAAAAATAGGCTTGAAGCCTAAATTTTTCCGTGACGCACTAAAAGAGAACCCCTCACTATCATTCTGATAACAAAAGAAGTGGTTACATAATTTGTTTCTGTATATAGAGGTAAAATCTTTTTTAACTCAGCAATATCATCAATAGTAGTTTGATTTACTTGTAAATCAGTTCGAGTTTTTGGGGCACTTCGTTCTTCAACTTGAGACCCAAATTTTAATACTTTATCCCAGTTTTGTTCAGCAGTAATTTTTTTAGAATCTAAATAAGCTTGATTTACGACAAACCCATTAGTAAGATGAAGATTATCAAATTCTCCAGTTGCTTTTATTTCTTTTTTTAGAGCATCGATACTATTTCGTGTTTCTATTGCTAGTCTAACAGCTAATCTTACTATATCACCACCTTTTTATTACTAATACTATTATACAAAAAATGTTGTGTTTTTGTTACACATTAATTTCAACTCTGCAAACAATAGAAATTAATTCTAATAAATTCTTATAAAAATAACTAGTATAAATCCTTAATTTTAAACTATATCAAACCTTATCAATTTAGAAAACAATAGAATGGGAATAGTCATCTAAGGACTAATTTATGTAGTTTAATGAGCCAGTATCTTTGGGTACTGGTTTTTACTTTTCTAGACTTTTTGACTACCTGTTAAAACTGGGTTAATTTTCGACAGTTTAACAGTTATTATGCAAAGTTTAAAAGATTAGAATTGTCAAAACAATCCGTCTAGGCTTGATTTTATCTCTTATTTACTATAAAATGAGAAGGAAAAACGTCAAACTTTTATATTGCAAATAGGAGAAAACATGACAAAAACATTAAAACGTCCTGAGGTTTTATCACCTGCAGGGACTTTAGAGAAGCTAAAGGTAGCTGTTCAGTATGGGGCAGATGCTGTCTTTATCGGTGGTCAGGCCTATGGTCTTCGTAGCCGTGCAGGTAACTTTACCTTTGAACAGATGGAAGAAGGCGTGCAGTTTGCGGCTAAGTATGGAGCTAAGGTCTATGTAGCTGCCAATATGGTTATGCACGAAGGAAATGAAGCTGGTGCTGGTGAGTGGTTTCGTAAACTGCGTGATATCGGGATTGCAGCAGTTATCGTATCTGACCCAGCCTTGATTATGATTGCAGCAACAGAAGCACCAGGCCTTGAAATCCATCTCTCTACCCAAGCCAGTGCCACTAACTATGAAACCCTTGAGTTCTGGAAAGAGCTAGGCTTGACTCGTGTCGTTTTAGCGCGTGAGGTTTCAATGGAAGAATTAGCTGAAATCCGCAAACGTACAGATGTTGAAATTGAAGCCTTTGTCCATGGAGCTATGTGTATTTCATACTCTGGACGTTGTACTCTTTCAAACCATATGAGTATGCGTGATGCTAACCGTGGTGGTTGCTCTCAGTCATGCCGTTGGAAATACGACCTTTACGATATGCCATTTGGGAAAGAACGTAAGAGCCTGAAAGGTGAGATTCCAGAAGAATTTTCAATGTCGGCTGTTGACATGTCCATGATTGACCATATCCCAGATATGATTGAAAATGGAGTGGACAGTCTTAAGATTGAAGGGCGTATGAAGTCTATTCACTACGTATCAACAGTAACCAACTGCTACAAGGCGGCTGTGGATGCCTATCTTGAAAGTCCTGAAAAGTTTGAATCTATCAAACAAGACTTGATTGATGAGATGTGGAAGGTTGCCCAACGTGAATTGGCAACAGGTTTTTACTATGGTATACCATCTGAAAATGAGCAGTTGTTTGGTGCTCACCGTAAAATTCCTGAGTACAAGTTTGTCGCTGAAGTGGTTTATTATGATGATGCGACACAAACAGCAACCATTCGCCAACGGAACGTTATTAACGAAGGCGACCAAGTTGAGTTTTATGGTCCAGGTTTCCGTCATTTTGAAACTTATATTGAAGATTTGCACGATGCTAAAGGCAATAAAATCGACCGTGCTCCAAATCCAATGGAGCTATTGACTATTAAGGTGCCTCAACCTGTTCAAGCAGGAGACATGGTTCGTGCATTAAAAGAAGGACTCATCAATCTCTACAAAGAAGATGGAACTAGTGTCACAGTTCGAGCTTAATGTAGTTGTTTAGTTTTAAAAAATTATGCAAAGCTCCATATACAACACTTAAACGAGATTAAAGAATGGCGAAATCCCTTGATGTGCAAGGGATTAGCTGTCCTTTTTTATTTTTTAAGTGATAAAGTCGGAGCTTAGGTATCCAAAGCCTATCAAATTAAACAAAGAAGCGATGCCGTCGATATTTTGAAATTATATATTTAAACTAAAAACTCTCTATCTTTTTGTGGTAGAGAGTTTTTTTGTTAATAAAATTTTACAAAATGACATTTATATATTGCATTAAGTTAGATATATGATATAATGTTGTTAAAAAGAGGCGCAACTTTTTAAACTCAATAAGAATCAAAGAGCAAACAATGAATATTAATGGAGGAATAAAAAATGGAAGTTATAAATGTAAGTAAGCATTATGGCCATTCAATCATTCTCAAAGGTATAAATTTTGCACTTAACAAGGGTGAAATTGTTGGTCTAGTAGGGAGAAACGGAGTTGGCAAGAGTACGTTGATGAAAATTCTTGTTCAGAATAATCAACCGACTTCAGGGAATATTATAAGTAGTAATAATGTTGGCTATTTAATCGAAGAACCAAAATTATTTTTATCTAAAACAGGTTTAGAGAATTTAAAATATCTGGCAAATTTATATGGTGTTGACTACAATCAAGAAAGATTTGGAAGTTTGATTCAAGAGTTAGATTTGACTCAGTCTATTAATAAAAAAGTAAAGACTTATTCTTTGGGTACAAAACAAAAATTAGCTTTGCTTCTAACTCTTGTTACGGAACCTGATATATTGATTTTAGATGAACCGACTAATGGTTTAGATATTGAATCATCACAAATAGTTTTAGCGGTTCTAAAAAATTTAGCTTTACATGAAAATGTGGGAATTTTAATATCGAGTCATAAATTAGAAGATATTGAAGAAATTTGTGAGAGAGTCCTTTTCTTGGAGAACGGACTTTTGACATTCCAAAAAGTAGGAAAAGATAGTCATAATTGCTTGTTTGAGATAGCTTTTTCATCAGCTACAGATAAAGACATTTTCATTACCAAACAAGAATTTGGGGATATTGTTCAGGAAGAGGGACTGAAAATTACTATGTCTGGGAATATTCAAAGTAGTGAGCTTTTTAAATTTTTTAACGAAAACTCTATTAAAGTAGTTGATTTTGAAACTAAAAAAGAGACGCTTAAAGATATTTATCTAAATCGTTCAAAATAAAGGAAGGTTATAATCATGAAATTAAATAAATTGAATTTTCTTAAGGAAAATATAAGGGATTTATATTCATCAGGCGTAATATATCTCGGTTTGATTATCTCGTTTATACCGCCGATATTGGTTACATTCTTTATTCTAAGGACTCAAGGGACATCGCTTGGTATTAAGCATATTTCAAACTTTTATGCTATGCTCGGTATGTTAATGGCTGTTATACATGCTAACCGAATTATTAGCAGGGATTTTTCCCACAATACGATAAGTTTATTTTATAATCAACAGAAAAATCGGATGATTTACGTCTTGTCTAATTTTCTATATGCCATCTCAGTTTCCATTATTTATGCTTTGAATGGTATTGTGTTACTAGTCATCGTAAGTAAATTGGGTGTTCCAGGTGCTTTAGGATTAGATTTTATAGTAGCCATTGTAGTCAATACAATTTTGTTAGTCCTATTTTATTTTCTATTATCTTACATTTTCTATTTATACAAATTGAAAAGTGGCTTGGTATTTGGTATTTTAGTAGCTTTACTACTCTTTATCCCTAATATATTAAATACGATTATGATGAATACTAGTAATGATTTGTTTATCAAAGTAATTGAACTTCTTCCTTTTTATTCTTTACCTGTATTTGTGGCTTCAAATACGATGTCTATTAGTCAGTATCTTGTGGCAACCGCTACAATCATTTTATTGTACTTGTTCACTCTCAAGAAAAGCAAGGAGTATTCATTTTAGTTTTATTTAGTATTATTTTGCAGACTTAAAATCCAGCAAAAAATCAGTCATCTTGCTATGCTCCTGCTCTTGTTGTGTACACGTTTTTGTCTTATGCTAGACTCATTTCCAAAAGCATTATATAATAGTGATATGAAATCAACTAAACAAGAAATACAAGCAATCAAAACTCGTTTAAAAGATCCTACTAAAGCTAATATTAAATAAAAATAACAGAGTAAACTAGGAAGTTTATTTCAAACAACAACATACTGATTTTAGGCTGAAGATAATATTGGAGTGCTAATTAATGAGGTTATAATAAATAGCTGACAACTTGTGTTGGTTTTGGATTTTTTAAGAGTAGATGAGTATTAAAATTATAAGGAGGACGCAGGTGGCTAAAAATTTAAAATTAAAATTAGCTCGTGTAGAGCTTGATTTAACTCAAGGTCAACTGGCAGAGGCTGTGGGGGTGACGCGCCAGACTATTGGTTTGATAGAGGCGGGAAAATACAATCCCAGTCTATCGCTCTGCCAGTCCATTTGCAGATGTTTAGGGAAAAGCCTAGACCAACTATTTTGGGAGGAAGAAGATGGTAAATAAATTTATTCATTATCAATTACTTGACGAAAGAGAAGAACAACTAATCAATAAAGCTGGGGCAGAATCCTTTTCCCTCTTTATTGGGCTTGTACTTCTAAGCTATTTGGTGGCAGTGTTGGCTCCATCTCTTTTTAATCCGAATTTTCTAGTCTATACTCTGATAGTAGGAATTTTCTTCTTTTTCAATCGTGCCCGTTATCTGGGAGTGACCTACTATAGTCGTTTTCATTTTACGATTTTGGGTTGTTTTTTCCTAACCTTGGCTATTACGGCTCTTTTGATGTTGCAGAATTATCAATTCAACATAGAAATTTATCAGCACAATCCTTTGAACGTTAAATACCTATCTGCTTGGGCGATTACTTATGTCATTTACCTTCCATGGGTCTTTATTGGCAATCTTGGTCTGAAGAGCTATGGCGAATGGGCGCAGAAAAAATTTGAACAAGATATGGATGAACTGGAGAGTGGTGAATAGCTTGTTACTCTTTTCTCAATACAGGTAAAATGTGATATAATAGTACTAATTTATTGAAATGCTTGAAAGTTTTTGAAAATTTTCATGTATTTCTAGTTAAGGAAGTAGGAAAAGTATGTATCCAGATGATAGTTTGACATTGCACACGGACTTGTACCAGATTAACATGATGCAGGTTTACTTTGACCAAGGGATTCACAATAAAAAGGCGGTCTTTGAGGTTTATTTCCGCCAACAGCCTTTTAAGAACGGCTATGCGGTTTTTGCTGGTTTGGAAAGAATTGTGAATTATCTTGAAGACTTGCGTTTTTCAGATAGTGATATTGCCTATTTGGAGTTGCTAGGCTATCATGGAGCATTCTTGGACTATCTCCGCAATTTCAAGTTGGAGTTGACCGTTCGTTCTGCCCAAGAAGGGGACTTGGTTTTTGCTAATGAACCGATTGTGCAGGTGGAAGGTCCTCTAGCCCAATGTCAATTGGTCGAAACGGCCCTTTTGAATATTGTCAACTACCAGACCTTGGTGGCGACTAAGGCAGCTCGTATTCGTTCAGTCATTGAAGATGAGCCTTTGATGGAGTTTGGGACACGTCGGGCTCAAGAAATGGATGCGGCCATCTGGGGAACACGCGCAGCGGTGATTGGTGGTGCCAATGGAACCAGCAATGTGCGTGCTGGTAAACTCTTTGATATTCCTGTCTTGGGGACTCACGCCCATTCCTTGGTGCAGGTTTATGGTAATGATTATGAGGCTTTCAAGGCTTATGCTGCGACCCATAAAAATTGCGTCTTTCTTGTGGATACCTATGACACACTTCGAATTGGGGTACCCGCTGCCATTCAGGTGGCGCGTGAGCTGGGTGACCAGATTAATTTCCTTGGTGTCCGCATTGACTCTGGAGACATTGCCTATATTTCTAAAAAAGTTCGTCAACAACTGGACGAGGCAGGATTTACTGATGCTAAGATTTATGCATCAAATGACCTTGATGAAAATACCATCCTTAACCTCAAAATGCAACATGCTAAGATTGATGTTTGGGGAGTAGGTACTAAGCTGATTACAGCCTATGACCAGCCAGCTCTTGGTGCAGTTTACAAGATTGTTGCAATCGAAGATGAAAATGGTCAGATGCGCAATACTATCAAGCTGTCAAATAATGCGGAAAAAGTGTCGACGCCAGGTAAGAAGCAGGTGTGGCGCATTACCAGTCGTGAAAAAGGCAAGTCAGAGGGCGACTACATCACTTATGATGGCGTAGATGTTGCCAGCATGACAGAAATCAAGATGTTCCATCCGACCTATACTTATATCAAGAAGACCGTTCGTAATTTTGATGCCGTGCCTCTCTTGGTGGATATCTTTAAAGACGGAAAATTGATTTACAATCTGCCTAGCTTGACTGAGATTCAGGACTATGCTCGTAAGGAATTTGACAAGCTTTGGGATGAATACAAGCGCGTGCTCAATCCTCAGCATTATCCAGTGGATTTGGCGCGTGATGTATGGCAAGACAAGATGGACTTGATTGACAAAATGCGCAAGGAAGCCCTCGGTGAAGGAGAAGAAGAATGAGTTTGCAAGAAACGATTATCCAAGAACTGGGTGTGAAACCAGTGATTGATGCCCAGGAAGAAATCCGTCGTTCCATTGATTTCTTAAAGAGATACCTGAAAAAACATCCCTTTCTTAAAACTTTTGTGCTAGGGATTTCTGGGGGACAAGACTCGACCTTGGCAGGTCGATTAGCTCAATTAGCTATGGAAGAACTGCGAGCTGAAACGGGAGATGACAGCTACAAATTTATCGCTATCCGCCTGCCATACGGAGTGCAAGCTGATGAAGCAGATGCTCAAAAAGCTCTTGCTTTCATCCAACCAGATATCAGCTTGGTTGTGAATATCAAGGAATCAGCTGATGCCATGACGGCAGCAGTTGAAGCGACAGGTAGCCCTGTTTCAGACTTCAACAAGGGCAATATCAAGGCTCGTTGCCGTATGATTGCTCAGTATGCCCTTGCTGGTGCCCATAGCGGAGCGGTTATTGGAACAGACCATGCTGCGGAAAATATCACAGGTTTCTTTACCAAGTTTGGTGACGGTGGTGCGGATATTCTCCCTCTTTATCGCCTCAATAAACGCCAAGGAAAACAACTCTTACAGGAACTTGGTGCAGACCCAGCCCTTTATGAAAAAATCCCAACGGCAGACCTGGAAGAAGACAAACCAGGCCTAGCTGACGAAGTAGCCCTCGGAGTCACTTATGAAGAGATTGACGACTACCTAGAAGGCAAAACAATCAGCCCAGAAGCCCAAGCGACCATTGAAAACTGGTGGCATAAAGGCCAACACAAACGCCACCTACCCATCACCGTCTTTGATGACTTTTGGGAGTGAAAACCTCCAGTGGAGGTTTTCAGCCCGAGTCTAAAAATAGGAAAGTGAGACAGGAATCGGTAACTCGAAGAGTTCGATTCCGTTGTCTCACCCCCGCAACGATGACTAGGTTTGAAAAAGCTTGCTAGAGCGCATTTCAAACCAGACAGCGACTGCGTCAAGGAACTAGATGAAAAACTTGTTTTTTAGTTATTATTGAGTTTAGTCTTTTTACCCTGAGCCTAGAAATAAGTGAGCGAGGAAGGTCCGGGGGACCTTTTTAGCTTATTATCTTGAAATTTAAAAGCAAATTAAATTTAAATTGAGCTTGGGCAGAGAATCACTTATCAGAAAGTGAGGTGGAATCATGAAAGCTATCGGTATGCAAACATTACAGACAGACCGTTTGATCTTGAGAAGATTTGTGGAGAGTGATGCAGAAGCTATGTTTCAAAATTGGGCTTCGTCTGCTGAGAATCTAACCTACGTCACTTGGGATCCCCATCCTGATGTCGAGGTCACTCGAAACTCCATTCGAAATTGGGTTGCCTCCTATACCAATCCTAACTATTACAAATGGGCCATTTGTCTCAAAGAGAACCCAGAGCAAGTGATAGGAGATATCAGCATCGTTGCAATAGATGAGAACAATTCTTCTTGTGAAATTGGCTATGTGTTAGGCAAGAAGTACTGGGGTCATGGTATGATGACGGAGGCCTTGAAAGCTGTCTTGGACTTCTGTTTTACTCAAGCAGGTTTTCAAAAAGTTAGAGCTCGATATGCCAGTCTCAATCCAGCTTCAGGTCGTGTCATGGAGAAGGCTGGAATGTCCTATCTAAAGACTATTAGCAATGGTGTAGAGAGAAAAGGCTATCTTGCGGACCTTATTTATTATCAGATAAGTAGGGAAGAATGTTGAATTCTCTTTTTTGTTTTCATTGAAGTCAACTATTTATTGTAAATATAATAATGGGTATTCCAAGTTTATTTACAACTTTAAAATAGCATATTGATTAGTACAAGACAGATGTTCTAGTTCCTTCTTTAATCTTATTTAGTATTAGTTAAAAAATCGCTTTAAGCTTGTAACTAAGAGGGAGCTAATCGACTAGATTCTCCAGCCGAACAGGTAGTAATATATGTTTTATAGTGTAATCCTAGCTGTTGTTAAATTTAAAATAGAATCCTCTATCGAGTTAGGGAATTAAATTCCACAAATTTTATTTATGTTTTTCATCAAAATATCTAATATTAAAACATTCTAATTCTGATGAACAAACTATTCGATTGCTACTGCATAGTTGTATAAGGAATGATGAAAGATGAGTGAAAATTATCAAGTTGGAATGTTTGTATTTAAATATATTAGCATGTATTTAGATAAGATGTCTGCAATCCTCCATATATTAGAATATGAGATTGATTACGATATAGTTAAAGTGTTAGTTCAATAATCAATATATCATTCTAAGTTTATTTAATATATGAAACATATTATTTAATATTTGCCAGAAAAGATGCTATACTAGAAGTAGTAACTTTTAGAAGGAGGATGTAATGGCAAAATCTAATACCAATAAGCGCTATGCATTACGTAAACTCGGAAAAATTTTTGGTTCTGTGATGGTCGGGCTAACTTTATTTTTAGGAGGAATCCTGAATACAAGTTTTGTTCATGCTGATGGAACAGGAGTGACATTTATTAAAGACGATACCCGCCGTAAAGGGGAGGAACCGGAGACTGATGTTGATGAAGTAGGAAATATTATTGTTAAAGTTCCAGCTAAGGATAGCGTTGAAACGAAAGTAATTCCAATCGAAACAGAATATGAAGCGGATCCAACTCTTGCTAAAGGGGAAAAGAAAGATGATCCAACTCGTCCAGGTAAGGCAGGAACTGAAACCATTACGACTACTTATAAAATCGAAGGTGGTAAGGCAGTAGAAGATAAGAAGACTAGTGAAGTAACAACTGAGATGGTTAAGAAAGTAGTTAAAGTCGGGACAAAACCGACTGAAACAACTGAGCCTACAATTTCCACGGAAGTGAGGTATGAAAAGGATCCAGAACATACAAGAGGAAGCCAACCTACGACTATTCCAAGCGAAGATGGACTGAAAACAGTTACGACTAGTTATAAAGTTGATTCTAAGACAGGCGATATTACGGTAGCAACTGTTTCGGAGACGGTTACTAAAGCAGCTACACCTATTATTGTTAAAGTTCCAGCTAAAGATAGCGTTGAAACAAAGGCTATTCCAATCGAAACAGAGTATGAAGCGGATCCAACTCTTGTTAAAGGGGAAAAGAAAGATGATCCAACTCGTCCAGGTAAGGTAGGAACTGAAACCATTACGACTACTTATAAAATCGAAGGTGGTAAGGCAGTTGAAGATAAGAAGACCAGTGAAGTAACAACTGCGATGGTTAAGAAAGTGGTTAAAGTCGGGACAAAACCGACTGAAACAACTGAGCCTACAATTTCCACGGAAGTGAGATATGAAAAGGATCCAGAACATACAAGAGGAAGCCAACCTACGACTATTCCAAGCGAAGATGGACTGAAAACAGTTACGACTAGTTATAAAGTTGATTCTAAGACAGGCGATATTACGGTAGCAACTGTTTCAGAGATGGTTACTAAAGCAGCTACACCTATTATTGTTAAAGTTCCG
>NZ_VMMZ01000033.1:0-2999 GCF_013277475.1 Streptococcus sp. k-628 | reverse complement strand
TCGAAAATCAAATTCAAACCGCGTCAACGTCGCCTTGTCGTATGTGTAGGATACTGACTACGTCAGTTCCATCTACAACCTCAAAACAGTGTTTTGAGCAACCTGCGGCTAGTTTCCTAGTTTGCTCTTTGATTTTCATTGAGTATAAAATCACTTTTGTAGCCAAGTCTACAGGAGTGATTTTCTTTTCTGAGAAGGAGTTTCATTATGAAAGTTGTTCGAAAATTACTAGCACCCCTCTTGGTAGTGGGGATCCTCTTGACCTCTCTGATTAGTTTGCATCAGTTGAAGGCAGATAAGAAAAAAGATGTATTTCGTATCGGTATTTCACAATTTATTACCCACCAGTCCTTAGACGCTACTAGAGAAGGGTTTGTGGATGAGCTAGCCAAGCAAGGCTATGTTGAAGGGAAAAATATCGAGATTGATTTGCAAAATGCACAGGGAGAACAAAGAAATCTAAAAACCATTTCCCAGCAACTAGCAGAATCTAGTGATGTCGTTCTAGCTATCGCAACGCCTTCTGCTCAGAGCTTGGCCAATACAACACAAACGACACCTGTTATCTTTTCAGCGGTAACAGATCCTGTCAGTGCCAAGTTGGTTGAGTCAAGAGAGCATCCTGGGGGCAATGTGACTGGAACAAGTGACCAGTCATCAGATGCCATTTCAACCCAAATCAATTTGATAAAGAAAGTGTTGCCAAAAGCTAAAACGATTGGAATTCTCTATACTCAGAGCGAGCCAAACTCAGTTGTCCAAAAGGATGAAGCTAAGCGCCTTCTGGAAGAAAAAGGCTTTACCGTTGTTGAAAAAACAATCTTGGACAGTAACAACGTCAAGGCGGCAGCAGAAAGCTTGATGGCAGAGGTGGATATGGTTTTTGTACCAACGGATAATATCATTTCATCAACCATGGAAACAGTCAAGCAGGTTTCTATTAAACACAAGGTTCCAGTATTCGGTGGTTCAACAGAAATGATTGCGGTTGGTGGCTTGTATAACTACGGAACCAATTATGAAGAATTGGGAAGACAGACAGCCCGCATGCTGATTCGTGTTTTAAAAGGTGAGAAGCCAGAAAATATAGCAGTTGAGTTGCCTGAAAAATTGGAATTGCATACCAATCAAGAAATGGCAGATGCACTAGGAATTGATATTAGTAAGTTAGAAAGCAAGGAATAGGGAGGTTTAAGATGAGTTTTGTATTATCTAGTTTATCAGAAGGTTTGTTGTGGTCGATTATGGCGATTGGGGTCTACTTGACTTTCCGTATTTTGGATATTGCGGATATGACTGCTGAAGGAGCCTTTCCACTGGGGGCAGCAGTCGTCGTATCTCAGATACAGGCAGGGACAAATCCTTGGATTGCGACTTTACTTGCTTTGCTGGCAGGTATGGTAGCAGGTCTTGTATCAGGAATGCTTCACACCAAGATGAAAATTCCAGCTCTCTTGACAGGGATTGTGACCTTGACAGGGCTTTATTCAATCAATATTAAAATCATGGGAAGCGTGCCTAATCTTTCCTTGGGAGATTCTTCAACTGTCTTTAAACAGTTGGCTAGCTTGGGACTGACAAATGAAGAAGCTGTTTTCTCATTCAGTTTGGCCTGTCTCTTACTTGTTTGTTTGGTCTTGACCCTTTTGATGAAAACAGAGATTGGCTTGGTCTTGCGTTCGACTGGGGACAATATTCCGATGAGTGAGGCCAATGGGGTCAATGTAGACACCATGAAGATTGTTGGTTACATGATTTCAAACGGCTTGATTGCCCTATGTGGTTCCTTGTTTGCCCAAAATGATGGATTTTCAGATGTGACTTCTGGGACAGGAACCATCGTGGTTGGTTTGAGTGCAGTGATTATTGCGGAAGTTTTGATTCACGATTTGACCATTGGAGGTCGCTTGTTATCTATCGGAATCGGTGCTATTGTTTACCGTTTGATTATTTTAAATATCTATGAAATTCCAAATCTAGATCAAAACTTGGTTCGTCTCTTTAATGCAATTTTGCTCGCCTTGGTTTTATTTGCACCAGAATTGCAAAAGAGATTAAAGATTCGTGGTTTGAAACTGAGAAATGAATAGGAGGAGAAAGTTATGGCAAGTTTATTAACACTTGAAAATATTCACAAGACATTTGAAGCAGGGACGGTCAATGAGAACCATGTCCTCAAAGGATTAGATTTAGAGGTTGAAGAGGGGGATTTTATCTCTGTGATTGGTGGAAATGGAGCAGGGAAATCCACTTTGATGAATATCTTGGCAGGCAATCTATCGGTGGATGAAGGGGATCTTTTATTGGCAGGCAAATCCATTAAAAATCTGAGTGTAAGAAAGAGAGCCAAGGATATCGCCCGTGTTTTTCAAGATCCTAAGATGGGAACAGCTTCTCGTTTGACGATTGAGGAGAATATGGCTATTGCCTTGAGACGCGGGCAGAAGAGAGGGCTTGGTTGGGGCGTGAAGGAGAAGGATAGAATCCAGTTCCAAGAGGCCTTGAAGGAGTTGAATATTGGTCTTGAAAACCGCTTGAAAGTGGATACTCAATACCTCTCAGGAGGACAAAGACAGGCCTTGACCCTAGTCATGGCAGCTCTGGTGAAACCCAAACTTTTGCTTTTGGATGAACATACTGCGGCACTTGATCCAAAAACCAGTCAAATGGTGATGGACTTAACGCAAAAGATTGTGGAACACCATCGGTTGACTACTTTGATGATTACCCACGATATGAACCATGCGATTGAATACGGAAATCGTCTCATTATGCTCTATCAAGGCAAGATAGTGGTGGATGTCAAGGGAGAGGAGAAAAAGCATCTGACGGTTGAAGATCTCATGCATCTCTTCCAGAAAAATAGTGGCCAAAGTCTAGTCAGTGATGAATTAGTTTTGGGATAAAGAAAAAGGCTGAGATCTAGTGTCTCGGTCTTTTATTTCTTGCGTTTTGCAAAATCTCTTCAAACCGTGTCAGCTCTATCTGCAACCTCAAAA
>NZ_VMMZ01000032.1:0-37486 GCF_013277475.1 Streptococcus sp. k-628 | reverse complement strand
TCTTTGATTTTCATTGAGTCTTGGCCTCAGGTTTCTATTTGCAATCAGAAAGGGATGTTATGTCCATTATTCAAAAACTTTGGTGGTTTTTCAAGTTAGAAAAACGCCGTTATTTAGTCGGGATTGTGGCTCTGGTCTTGGTTTCCGTCCTCAACCTCATTCCCCCAATGGTCATGGGACGGGTCATTGATGCCATCACATCGGGACAATTAACCCAGCAGGATCTTCTCCTTGACCTATTTTACCTGCTACTTGCAGCTTTTGGGATGTACTATCTACGCTATGTTTGGCGGATGTATATCCTCGGGACTTCCTACCGTCTGGGACAGATTATGCGCTCTCGTTTGTTTGAGCATTTCACTAAAATGTCTCCAGCCTTTTATCAGACCTATCGGACGGGGGATCTGATGGCACACGCTACCAATGATATCAATGCCTTAACTCGTCTGGCAGGTGGCGGAGTCATGTCTGCCGTGGATGCCTCTATCACGGCTCTAGTGACCTTGCTGACCATGCTCTTTAGCATTTCATGGCAGATGACTCTGGTTGCCATTCTTCCCTTGCCTTTCATGGCTTATGCGACCAGTCGTCTAGGGAGAAAGACCCATAAGGCCTTTGGCGAATCGCAGGCTGCCTTTTCTGAACTCAATAACAAGGTGCAGGAGTCCGTATCAGGTATTAAAGTGACCAAGTCTTTCGGGTACCAGGCGGACGAGTTGAAGTCTTTCCAGGCAGTCAATGAATTGACCTTCCAAAAGAACCTCCAAACCATGAAATACGATAGTCTCTTTGACCCTATGGTTCTCTTGTTTGTTGGTTCGTCCTATGTTTTAACCCTTTTGGTCGGTTCTTTGATGGTTCAGGAGGGGCAGATTACGGTTGGAAATCTGGTCACCTTTATCAGCTACTTGGATATGTTGGTCTGGCCTCTTATGGCTATTGGTTTCCTCTTTAATATTACTCAGCGAGGGAAGGTGTCTTATCAGCGGATTGAAAATCTTTTGTCTCAGGCATCGCCTGTACAAGACCCCGAGTTTCCTTTAGATGGTATTGAAAATGGACGCTTAGAGTACGATGTTGACAGCTTTGCCTTTGAAAATGAGGAAACACTGACAAATGTTCACTTTAGTTTGGGAAAAGGGCAAACCCTGGGCTTAGTCGGGCAGACAGGCTCTGGAAAAACGTCCTTGATCAAGCTCCTCTTGCGTGAATATGATGTGGATAAGGGTGCTATTTATCTAAATGGTCACGATATTCGTGACTATCGTTTGACAGATCTCCGTAGTCTTATGGGCTATGTTCCTCAGGACCAGTTTCTCTTTGCGACTTCTATCTTAGACAATATCCGCTTTGGGAATCCTGATTTACCACTTTCAGCGGTCGAGGAAGCGACTAAGCTAGCTCAAGTTTACCAAGATATTGTAGCCATGCCTCAGAGATTTGATACATTGATTGGTGAAAAGGGAGTCAGTCTTTCTGGAGGTCAAAAGCAGCGTCTGGCCATGAGTAGGGCTATGATTTTAGACCCTGATATCTTGATTTTGGATGATTCTTTGTCAGCTGTGGATGCCAAGACAGAGTATGCCATCATCGACAACCTCAAGGAAACGCGAAAGGACAAGACAACCATTATTACGGCTCATCGCCTGAGTGCGGTTGTTCATGCAGATCTAATCTTGGTTCTGCAAAATGGCCAAATCATCGAACGAGGCAGTCACGAAGACTTGCTAGCTTTGGATGGCTGGTATGCCCAAACCTACCAGTCTCAGCAGCTGGAAATGAAAGGAGAAGAAGATGCAGAATAAGAAAGAACAATGGGCTGTATTGAAGCGCTTGATGTCCTATCTCAAGCCCTATAGACTCCTTACCTTTTTGGCACTCAGTTTTCTCCTAGCGACGACGGTCATCAAAAGTGTCATTCCCCTTGTGGCTTCCCACTTTATTGATCAGTATCTCAGCAATCTCAACCAACTCGCTGTGACCGTTTTGCTGGCCTACTATGGCCTTTATATCCTACAAACTCTGGTCCAGTATGTCGGCAATCTTCTCTTTGCGCGGGTGTCTTACAGTATTGTTAGGGATATTCGTCGGGATGCCTTTGACAATATGGAGAAATTGGGCATGTCTTATTTTGACAAGACGCCAGCAGGATCTATCGTCTCTCGTTTGACAAATGACACTGAGACCATCAGCGATATGTTTTCAGGGATTTTATCTAGCTTCATCTCAGCAGTTTTCATCTTTCTGACAACCCTTTATACCATGTTGGTGTTGGATTTTCGTTTGACGACTTTAGTCTTGCTCTTTCTCCCCTTGATTTTCCTTTTGGTCAATCTCTATCGGAAAAAATCAGTGAAAATCATTGAGAAAACCAGAAGTCTCTTGTCAGATATCAATAGCAAGCTGGCAGAAAACATCGAGGGAATCAGGATTATCCAGGCCTTTAATCAAGAGAAGCGCCTGCAGGCGGAATTTGATGAGATCAACCGAGAACACTTGGTCTATGCCAACCGTTCTGTAGCCTTGGATGCCCTCTTTTTGAGACCTGCCATGAGTTTGCTGAAACTTCTAGGCTATGCTGTCTTGATGGCCTACTTTGGCTATCGTGGACTTTATTTGGGAATAACAGCTGGAACCATGTATGCCTTTATCCAGTACATCAACCGCCTTTTTGACCCCTTGATTGAGGTGACGCAAAACTTTTCAACCCTGCAAACGTCTATGGTGTCTGCAGGACGTGTCTTTGCCTTAATCGATGAGAGGACCTATGAGCCACTTCAAGAAGATGGGAAGGCTAAAGTCAAAGAAGGAAATATCCGTTTTGAACATGTGTGCTTCTCATATGATGGCAAACATCCGATTCTGGATGACATTTCCTTCTCCGTTAATAAGGGTGAGACCATTGCTTTTGTGGGGCATACAGGTTCAGGGAAATCTTCTATCATCAATATCCTCATGCGCTTTTATGAATTTCAGTCAGGGCGAGTTCTCTTGGATGATGTGGATATTAGGGACTACAGTCAAGAAGAACTGAGAAAAAATATCGGGCTGGTCTTGCAGGAACCCTTCCTCTATCATGGGACCATTAAGTCCAATATCGCCATGTACCAAGACATTAGTGATGAGCAGGTCCAGGCTGCTGCAGCCTTCGTGGATGCAGATTCCTTTATTCAAGAACTTCCTCAGGGATATGACGCCCCTGTTTCCGAGCGTGGGTCGAGCTTCTCTACTGGTCAGCGTCAGCTTCTGGCCTTTGCTAGAACAGTAGCCAGTCAGCCTAAAATTCTGATTTTGGATGAAGCGACAGCCAATATTGACTCTGAAACAGAAAGTCTGGTTCAAGCTTCTCTGGCTAAGATGAGACAGGGACGAACAACCATTGCCATCGCCCACCGTCTTTCGACCATCCAAGACGCCAACTGTATCTACGTATTGGACAAGGGGCGCATTATCGAGAGTGGCACTCATGAGGAACTCTTGGCTCTGGGAGGAACCTATCACAAGATGTATAGTTTGCAAGCGGGAGCCATGTCCTAATAATCTTTGATTTTCATTGAATATAAGAAGGAAATTCTTCAAATTACAGATTTCTTTCACCGCCTTTTCCATTTTGTGGTATAATGAAAAATGTTGACAAATAGTATAATAAAAACAAAGGAGAAACAGCATGCTGAAATGGGAAGACTTGCCCGTGGAAATGAAATCAAGCGAGGTTGAGTCTTACTACCAGCTTGTCTCTAAAAGGAAGGGTTCGCTGATTTTCAAGCGTTGTTTGGACTGGGTTTTGGCCTTGGTCTTGCTGGTTCTGACCTCTCCCATCTTTCTCATCTTGAGCATTTGGATCAAATTGGATAGCAAGGGGCCAGTGATTTACAAGCAAGAGCGCGTGACCCAGTATAACCGTCGGTTCAAGATTTGGAAGTTCCGTACCATGGTAACGGATGCAGACAAAAAAGGAAGTCTGGTGACTTCTGCTAACGATAGCCGCATTACCAAAGTGGGAAATTTCATCCGCCGTGTCCGTTTGGACGAACTACCTCAGTTGGTAAATGTCCTTAAAGGTGAGATGTCCTTTGTCGGTACACGACCTGAAGTTCCGCGCTACACAGAGCAGTATAGCCCTGAAATGATGGCGACCTTGCTCTTACCAGCAGGAATTACCTCTCCAGCCAGCATCAACTACAAGGATGAGGACACTATCATCAGTCAAATGACCGAAAAAGGCCTATCAGTTGACCAAGCCTATGTCGAACACGTCCTTCCTGAAAAGATGCGCTATAACCTCGCCTATCTCCGAGAGTTTAGTTTCCTTGGAGACATCAAAATCATGTTTCAAACCGTGTTTGAAGTGCTAAAATAAAGTAGTCATGAGAAAATGAGTACAGATAAAAGGAGCAAATCAATGCCAAATTACAATATTCCATTTTCACCACCCGATATTACGGAAGCTGAAATTGCTGAAGTAGCGGATACCCTGCGTTCTGGTTGGATTACAACAGGTCCTAAAACAAAAGAACTGGAGCGTCGCTTGTCTCAATATACACAGACGCCTAAGACTGTCTGCCTCAACTCTGCGACTGCCGCTCTTGAGTTGATTTTGCGTGTTTTGGAAGTGGGGCCTGGTGATGAAGTCATCGTTCCAGCTATGACTTACACAGCTTCATGTAGTGTCATCACGCACGTGGGAGCAACCCCTGTCATGGTGGATATCCAAGCAGATACTTTTGAGATGGACTATGACCTGCTTGAGCAAGCTATCACTGAAAAAACCAAGGTGATTATCCCAGTAGAGCTTGCAGGGATTGTTTGCGATTATGACCGTTTGTTCCAAGTCGTGGAGAAAAAACGTGACCTCTTTACTGCTTCAAGCAAGTGGCAAAAAGCCTTTAACCGTATTGTCATTGTTTCTGATAGTGCCCATGCTTTGGGATCAACTTATAAAGGACAACCAGCTGGTTCTATCGCTGACTTTACATCCTTCTCATTCCATGCCGTTAAGAATTTTACAACTGCTGAGGGAGGAAGTGCGACTTGGAAGGCCAATCCAGCGATTGACGACGAAGAGATGTACAAGGAATTCCAAATTCTTTCCCTTCATGGGCAAACTAAGGATGCTCTTGCCAAGATGCAACTGGGCTCATGGGAATATGATATCGTCACACCAGCCTACAAGTGCAATATGACTGATATCATGGCTTCCCTTGGTTTGGTACAATTGGACCGTTACCCTGGTTTACTAGAACGTCGTAAGGAGATAGTGGACCGCTATGATCGTGGTTTTTCAGGTTCTCGTATCCATCCATTGGCACATAAGACTGATACTGTCGAATCTTCACGCCACCTCTACATCACCCATGTAGAAGGAGCGAGCTTAGAAGAACGCAATCTTATCATCCAAGAATTAGCCAAAGCAGGAATTGCAAGTAATGTCCACTACAAACCGCTTCCGCTCTTGACAGCCTATAAGAATCTTGGCTTTGATATGGCCAACTATCCTAAGGCTTATGCTTTCTTTGAAAATGAAATTACGCTTCCGCTTCACACTAAATTAAGCGATGAAGAAGTGGACTATATCATTGAGACTTTCAAAACAGTTTCTGAAAAAGTACTAGCTTCATCAAAAAAATGACAAACTACAGTCAAGTAATAGTGATTCTGTTTCTAAAAAGTCTAATTGAGTGTAAAACTGTTGTTTTCAATTGAAAGTCCTATAGTAAAATGAAATAAAAACAGGACAAATCAATCAGGATAGTCAAATTAATTTCTAGCAATATTTTAGAAGCAAAGGTGTACTCTTATAGTTTCAATATACTGTATGGTTTGAAATGAGATGTGAGCAATTTGGTGTAGCATTTAGAATTTTTATTAGGCATCATTTAGAAAATGTAGTGTCTTGTTCTAGTTTTCAATTCACCCTATTTTTTGAAAGACGCGAGTTTCCACGAATGAGGTTGTGGAAACTCGCGTCTTTCTTTTTTGTTTTCAGAATATTGTTCAAAGTTTTGAGACTATTTTTCATGTTCTAGTCATTCTTTTGAAATAATCTATAAAACACGTGTCTGCAATGATTTATATGTCCTATTCCAGTATTTTAGAAGAACTGCGTTTATTTTTATAGAGCTTGAATCTAGCTTTTATAGAAAATCTATTTAAGAAATATATTGTATTGTTTTGATTTCAATCCGCTATATGAACGATATTCATGTAAATATACCTGGCGAATGCTTGCATGACAAGATATTTGTTCTTGTATTTATAAATTAGTATTTTACGAGATGTCAACATGCTTTAAATACAGTGAATAGGATATTTTTATGTTCAAGCTAAGAAAGATAGTAATCACTTTTGAATGGAAGGTTAAAGAATTATTAGAAGTATGGTTAGATATATAAATGGTCACGCTTTCACAATTTTGATATTTTATTGTGTTATTCCTTGACAATTTTGATTTAAAAATATATTATAAAGAAAATGACAGCGGTGTCATTTTCTGGCATGGAATTTATATGAATATTAAATTAGGACATAATGTTTTTAATTGGAGGCTAATATGAAATCTTTTCAACAAAATGAGGTTTTCTCTATTCGTAAGTCTAAGGTGGGAGTTTGCTCAGTTCTCTTAGCGGTTTTATTTATTGGAACACAAAGTGTTTTAGCTAATGAAGTAGTTGGTGAAACTTCTTCGTCTAAAGATAATATGCAAATGAACTCTTTGTTGAGTAGCACATCTACATCATTATCTGCGGAACCCCATTCTGATACTCTCAGTCTTGATAACAATTCAAGTTTAAGTACTGATAATAATGGAGGAGTGAGTATTAATCAAAATAAACCTGATATAACAAATGATACTATGATGGGTAACATCTCTGGGATGGAAGTGAATACTATTTTAAGTACTAATCTGAACGAAGACGTAGCTTTGAATGTTAAAGATTATGGAGCAATAGGTGACGGAGTTAATGATGATCGACAAGCAATTCAAGATGCAATAGATGCTGCAGCTCAAGGGCTAGGTGGAGGAAATGTATATTTTCCGGAAGGAACTTATTTAGTAAAAGAAATTGTTTTTTTAAAAAGTCATACACACTTAGAATTGAATGAGAAAGCTACCATTCTAAATGGTATAAATATTAAGAATCACCCTTCTATTGTTTTTATGACAGGTTTATTTACGGATGATGGTGCGCAAGTAGAATGGGGCCCAACAGAAGATATTAGTTATTCTGGTGGTACTATTGATATGAACGGTGCTTTGAATGAAGAAGGAACTAAAGCAAAAAATCTACCACTTATAAATTCTTCAGGTGCATTTGCTATTGGGAATTCAAATAACGTAACTATAAAAAATGTAACATTCAAGGATAGTTATCAAGGGCATGCTATTCAAATTGCAGGTTCGAAAAATGTATTAGTTGATAATTCTCGTTTTCTTGGGCAAGCCTTACCCAAAACGATGAAGGATGGGCAAATCATAAGTAAGGAGAGCATTCAGATTGAACCATTAACTAGAAAAGGTTTTCCTTATGCCTTGAATGATGATGGGAAAAAATCTGAAAATGTGACTATTCAAAATTCCTATTTTGGCAAAAGTGATAAATCTGGGGAATTAGTAACAGCAATTGGCACACACTATCAAACATTGTCGACACAGAACCCCTCTAATATTAAAATTTTAAATAATCATTTTGATAACATGATGTATGCAGGTGTACGTTTTACAGGATTCACTGATGTATTAATCAAAGGAAATCGCTTTGATAAGAAAGTTAAAGGAGAGAGTGTACATTATCGAGAAAGCGGAGCAGCTTTAGTAAATGCTTATAGCTATAAAAACACTAAAGACCTATTAGATTTAAATAAACAGGTGGTTATCGCCGAAAATATATTTAATATTGCCGATCCTAAAACAAAAGCGATACGAGTTGCAAAAGATAGTGCAGAATATTTAGGAAAAGTATCAGATATTACTGTAACAAAAAATGTAATTAATAATAATTCTAAGGAAACAGAACAACCAAATATTGAATTATTACGAGTTAGTGATAATTTAGTAGTCTCAGAGAATAGTATATTCGGTGGTAAAGAAGGAATTGTTATTGAGGATTCAAAGGGTAAAATAACCGTTTTAAATAACCAATTTTATAATTTATCCGGTAAGTATATATCATTCATCAAATCTAATGCAAATGAGAAAGAAGCTGTTATACGTGATAGCGATGGTAATTTCAATATTGTAACGGAGAATGGGCTTTACAAAATTGTAACAAATAATTTAAGTGATAAAAACGAAAAAGAAAAAAACAAAGAGGAAAAACAATCTAATTCAAATAATGTAATTGATAGTAACCAGAAGAACGGAGAGTTTAACTCAAGTAAAGATAATAGACAAATGAATGACAAGATCGACAATAAACAAGATAATAAGACAGAAGAAGTAAACTATAAAATAGTTGGAGATGGCAGAGAAACTGAAAATCATATTAATAAATCTAAAGAAATAGTAGATGTAAAACAAAAATTACCAAAGACTGGTTCGAACAAGATTATGGAACTATTCTTAACAGTGACAGGAATTGGTTTACTTTTGACACTAAAAGGGTTGAAGTATTATGGTAAAGATAAATAAAATTTGTTCGATACAAGGAAGTTCTGTAGAAAATGAGGATACTGTAGGTTCACAAAATCAGTATTTTTGGATTATCGATGGAGCTACAGATTTATATAATTCTAAAGAGGAGATAGGTTATTCAGTCTCAGAAGTTGTACATATTTTATCAGAAAGTTTGTCGGTTAATTGTAAAGAATCAAAAACTCTTAAACAAATATTTGAAACTGCTTTACTCGAGGTTAAAGATGAAATCGGTTTAAACTCATATGAATTAACAGAGTATTATCGCTTACCAACATTTGCTTTTATATTTGCTAAACTTTCAGAAAAAAAGTTGGAGTATATGATGCTAGGTGACTGCGTCATGTTAGTAAACGAAATGGAAATAACTGATCATAGAGTAGATAACTTATTTGAAAAAGGAAAAAATGAGATAAAAGATTCAATTGGTACAAATAGTGCTTTAAATAAAAAAATTATTTTACAAAAAATCAGAAAATTATCTAATCAACCGAGTGGGTACTGGATAGGTTCGTTGGATGAGAGATTTTTAGACCATGCTATTATTAATCAAATAGATGTTACTAGTGAACAAATTGTTTTAATGAGCGATGGCTTTTATGAATTCTATCAAAATAATCAAAATAAGACTTTTGAAGAGTTAATTAAGATGAGATTTAATTCTTCTGCTATTGATCCAATCTATGGAAAGAAGGATGATGCAAGTATTCTAGTTATTGATGTTTGATATATTGTTTAAAATATTAATTGTTACTATTGAACTTTGTTAAGAAGAGGTATCTAAATGTTAAGGTTATATTTAGAAAATGAAATTATAGAATTATCAAATAATTTAGAGACCATTTGGGTATCTGTGCTTGATAAATACGAGAAGTTATTTGAATATTTATCAAATGAAGAACGAATAGAATTGATTAAAGAAGATTTAATCATAAATGAGTCAGTTCTAAATGTTGATAAAAAAGGATATGAGTTAATTTGTTTACAACATCCTGTTTCATATGACTTAAGAAGAATTATTAGTGTAATAAAAATATCAACTGACATTGAACGTATTGGGGATAGAATTGTTGAAATTTTAAAAAATCTACAGATTATTCAAAATAATGAAATTTTGAAGAAAATTATTTCAGAAATAAAAATACTTCATGAAGTTATCGGACTGCATATGAATAGGGCTATATCTTGTTATAGAGAGGAACAATCTGGATGTTTAGATATGGTTGTTATACAAAAACAGAATGAGATAGAAGAGCTTAGTATAAATATTGAAAAGAAAATCATGAATTACATATTTGAAGATGATGGGAATGTTTCTGAAGTAATTGGTGCTTTAGATATTATTCGTCACCTTGATAAAATTGCTCATACTACGCAATCAATTTATAAATGGATAATGTATAGAAAATATGGGAACATAAATTAGAAAGAAAAATATATGAAAACAATTATTGATAATTTTGTTGATAGAGTAATTGAATACGGAATGTATAATGAAATTGACAAAATATATGTGAAAAATAGAGTACTAGCGTTAATAGGTGAGGAGGGAACTGATCGCATTTCCGATGAAAATGACCTGAAACAAATAAAAGATTACTTAGTGGAAATCGCCTTAAAAAACGGTAAAATTAAAGATTTAATCGAGGAAAAGGAATGTTTAGGAGCAGAGTTAATGAATTTCATAGTTCCTTTACCTAGTCGATTAAATGATATTTTTTGGAGTTCATATGATATATCACCTCAAGAAGCAGTTGAAGAGTTTTATAAGTTAAGTAAAGATAGTGATTATATTAAAACTTCTGCTATTGCTAAGAATATTGAGTTTCGAGCATCAACTAAATACGGAGAGCTAGAGATTACGATAAATTTGTCAAAACCCGAAAAAGATCCAAAAACAATTGCTGCTGAAAAATTAGTAAAAGCAACTAATTATCCTAAATGTTTACTATGTATGGAAAATGAAGGATATCAAGGTCGAATAAATTATCCAGCACGTTCGAATCATAGAATTATTCGGTTGAAACTTGGTGACGAAGTATGGGGATTCCAGTATTCTCCCTACTCATATTTTAATGAGCATGCGATATTTTTGAATAGTCAACATGTACCAATGGCTATTACCTCTAAAACATTTGAACAATTATTGGAGATTGTTGATATTTTGCCAGGATATTTTGCTGGTTCAAATTCTGATCTTCCTATCTCAGGAGGCTCCATTCTTAGTCATAACCACTACCAGGGAGGGAAATATATTTTCCCAATGGAAAAAGCAAAATTTGAGAGTGAATTTCGTTTTAAAGACTTTGAGGATGTTAATGCTGGTATTGTAAAATGGCCAATGTCAGTAATTAGGTTACAAAGTGAAAATAAAAATCGCTTGTTAGATTTAGCTACTAAAATTCTAAACAAGTGGAGAGAATATTCAGATTTAGAAGTAGACATCATTGCAATGACTGCAGATGTCCCACACCATACGGTGACTCCTATTGCTCGTAAAGTGGACGGAAGATATGAATTAGATATTGTTCTAAGAGATAATCATACTACTGAACAATACCCAGATGGTGTTTTCCATCCTCATCAAGATGTACAACATATTAAAAAGGAAAATATTGGGTTAATCGAAGTGATGGGACTTGCGATTTTACCACCTCGTTTGAAAACAGAGTTAGAAGAAGTTGAGAAATATCTTTTAGGAAAAGATAACGCAATTGCTGATTATCATTTAGAATGGGCCGTTCAATTGAAAGAAAAATATCCTGGACTTAAAGAGGAAGAGGTTCATAGCGTAGTTCAACATGAAGTAGGGCAAGTATTTGCGAGAGTTCTCGAAGATGCAGGTGTTTATAAGAATACTCAAACCGGACAAGAAGCATTTATGAGATTTGTTAAATCGGTTGGAATTAATTAGGAGGAAGTAAAAATGGCAATATTGGTAACAGGCGGAGCTGGTTATATTGGTAGCCATACCGTAGTAGAATTACTAAATTTAGGTAAGGAAGTCGTTATTGTCGACAACCTTTCAAACTCAAGCATTTTAGTATTAGATCGTATTGAAGCAATTACAGGGCAACGTCCTGCGTTTTACGAATTAGATGTCTGTGATAAACAAGGATTGAGAAAAGTTTTTGAACAAGAATCTATTGAGGCTGCAATTCATTTTGCAGGATACAAAGCTGTCGGAGAATCCGTGCAAAAGCCTGTAATGTATTACGAAAATAATATTATGAGCACATTAGCTCTTGTTGAAGTGATGTCAGAGTTTAATGTTAAAAAGATTGTATTTTCATCGAGTGCGACTGTATACGGCGTTCACAATCAGTCTCCCCTTATTGAGACGATGCCGACAAGTGCAACGAATCCGTATGGGTACACAAAAGTGATGCTTGAACAAATTTTAAAAGATGTTCATGTAGCAGATTCAGAGTGGAGTATTGCGTTGCTTCGTTATTTCAATCCGATTGGTGCTCATGAGTCGGGGTTGATTGGAGAAGATCCATCAGGCATTCCTAACAACTTAATGCCTTTTATTGCACAAGTAGCGGTAGGTAAGCGACCAGAGCTAAGTGTTTTTGGAGATGATTATGATACGGTAGATGGTACTGGTGTTCGCGATTATATCCATGTAGTGGATTTAGCGATAGGGCATATAAAAGCTTTAGAAAAAGTATCTGAAAAAACAGATGTTTATATTTATAACCTTGGTTCAGGAGAAGGCACTAGTGTATTACAACTTGTAAATACATTTGAAAGTGTTAATAAGATCCCTATTCCTTATAAAATAGTTCCAAGACGTTCAGGAGACGTTGCAACTTGTTATGCAAATGCAGACAAAGCATATAAGGAATTAAATTGGAGGACAACAAAATCGATTGAAGACATGTGTAGAGATACATGGAATTGGCAATCAAAAAATCCCAATGGCTATAATTGATGATACTGTCTATATGAGTGCTGTATTTTGGAAAAATTACTTAAACTTTTAATGAAATGCATATTTAATGAAAGATAAATTTTTTTAAAAAATGTTTGAAAGCGCTTGACAAAGTAAACGATTTCGTTATATAATATAAGCATAGATGACACCGGTGTCAAATATAAAAAAAGAGGGTCTTTATATGAAAAACCTAACAAAAATTAAGTTCAAAGAAAATGGAGAATTTAATCATTTTCCAGGAAATACTGTTGTAGCAAATCTTTATACTAAACAAGATTTGATGGAAGTTGTTGATATTATTCAATCACGTTATAGAGAATTACCATTTATCGATAAGTTTACTTTAACTCCAAGGAATTCTATTCACATGACTGTAATTGAATTGTTGTGCCATGAAAATCGTGAAACGGAGTTTTGGAGTAGTAATCTTCCTCTTGATACACCTTTACAGGAAATACATGATTACTTTGCTAAACAACTTGAAATTTTTCCATTGTTGGATGAAGAAATTCATATGCGTGTGACTGAAATGGGAAAACAAAACATACTAGTTGAACCTGCAGATGAAGCTTCTGCAAAGAGATTAGAAGAAATTCGTACTTATGTTTCAGAAAAAGCAGGTGTTCGTTTCCCTAATCATGATAGATATCAATTCCATATTTCAATTGGATATCTTCGGATTCCTCTAACCGAAGAGGAGGAAGAAGAGTTTACTAAAGTCAGAGCGGAATTAACTGAAATCTTATTAGAGAAGATTCCAACTATTACTGTAAACCGTATTGACTATACTGTATTTGAAGATATGAGACAATTTGTTCCATATCACGAAAAATTTAAATAAAATAATAAAAAAGGAGAACTTATCATGAAAAAAATGAAAGTTTGGTCTACTGTACTTGCAACGGGAGTTGCTCTTACTACACTTGCTGCTTGCTCTGGAGGTTCAAATTCTACGACTGCTTCTTCATCTGAAGAAAAAGCTGATAAAAGTCAAGAATTAGTAATCTATTCGAACTCAGTTTCAAATGGTCGTGGTGATTGGTTAACTGCTAAAGCAAAAGAAGCTGGTTTTAATATAAAAATGGTTGATATTCCTGGCGCTCAATTAGCAGACCGTGTTATTGCCGAGAAGAATAATGCAGTTGCAGATATGGTATTTGGAATTGGTGCTGTTGATTCAAATAAAATTAGAGATCAAAAATTACTAGTCCAGTACAAGCCTAAATGGTTAGATAAAATTGATCAATCTTTATCAGATAAAGATAATTATTATAATCCTGTGATTGTTCAACCATTAGTTTTAATTGGGGCGCCTGATGTAAAAGAAATGCCTAAAGATTGGACTGAATTAGGTAGTAAGTATAAAGGTAAATATTCAATTTCTGGTCTTCAAGGTGGTACAGGACGGGCAATTCTAGCAAGTATCTTAGTTCGATACCTTGATGATAAAGGTGAATTAGGTGTTTCCGAAAAAGGTTGGGAAGCAGCAAAAGAATATTTGAAAAATGCATACACTCTTCAAAAGGGAGAAAGTTCAATTGTTAAGATGTTAGACAAAGAAGATCCAATACAATATGGAATGATGTGGGGTTCTGGTGCATTAGTTGGACAAAAAGAACAAAATGTTGTTTTCAAAGTTATGACTCCTGAGATTGGTGTACCATTTGTAACTGAACAAACTATGGTTTTAAGCACTAGTAAAAAACAAGCGTTAGCTAAAGAATTTATTGATTGGTTTGGTCAATCAGAAATTCAAGTAGAATATAGTAAGAACTTTGGATCTATTCCTGCAAATAAAGATGCCCTAACAGAGTTACCTGAAGATACGAAAAAATTTGTTGATCAAGTGAAACCACAAAATATTGACTGGGAAGCTGTTGGAAAGCATTTGGATGAATGGGTAGAAAAAGCTGAATTAGAATACGTACAATAAGAAATAAGAGTTAATTTTTATGTCCAAGTCTCTCTATTATTTCTAAATTTAAGGAAGAAATAAAGAGAGGCTTTTGGTTTAGTAATAGAGGGAGTTAGTGAGATGATTAAATTTGATAATATTCAAATTAAATATGGTGATTTTGTTGCAATTGATAATCTAAATTTAGATATACATGAAGGGGAATTTTTTACATTTCTTGGACCTTCAGGATGTGGTAAATCAACTACTTTGAGAGCATTGGTAGGTTTTCTAGATCCATCATCAGGAAGTATTGAAGTTAATGGAACAGATGTCACTCATTTGGAACCTGAAAAGCGTGGAATTGGTATTGTATTTCAATCTTATGCGCTATTTCCAACTATGACTGTTTTTGATAATATTGCATTTGGTTTAAAAGTTAAGAAGGTAGCTCCAGATGTTATTAAAGCAAAAGTATCAGCAGTAGCAGCAAAAATTAAGATCTCTGATCAACAGTTACAGCGTAATGTATCAGAATTATCTGGGGGTCAACAACAAAGGGTAGCATTGGCTCGTGCTCTGGTTCTTGAACCTAAAATTCTTTGTCTAGATGAACCATTGTCAAACCTTGACGCAAAATTACGTGTAGATTTGAGAAAAGAGTTGAAAAGACTTCAAAAAGAGTTAGGTATTACTACTTTATATGTTACTCATGATCAAGAGGAAGCCTTGACTTTATCTGATAGAATTGCAGTCTTTAACAATGGATACATCGAACAGGTCGGTACACCAGTAGAAATTTATCATAATTCTCAAACTGAATTTGTATGTGATTTTATTGGAGATATTAATGTTTTGACTGATGAAATAGTCCACGAAGTATTACTGAAAAATGCAAGCGTTTTCTTAGAAGATAAAAAAGGATACATTCGATTAGAGAAAGTTCGATTCAATCGTGAAACTGAACAAGATTTCACTCTAAAAGGGACAATTATTGATGTTGAGTTTTCTGGAGTTACAATTCACTATACAATAAAAGTTTCTGAAAGTCAGATTCTTAATGTAACAAGTATTGATAGTCAGGCTGCTATTAGATCTGTCGGAGAAAGTGTGGAATTATTTATCACACCATCAGACGTTCTGCAATTTTAAGGAGGTGCAGTATGCGTCATAAATTAAATTTAAAAGATTGGCTTATTCGTTTAGGGTTAATCTGGTTCTTAGTAACATTTATTATTTATCCAAACTTTGATCTAGTAGTGAATGTATTTGTAAAAGGAGGAGAATTTTCCCTTGATGCTGTACATCGTGTTCTAAAATCTCAGAGGGCACTTCAGAGTATTATGAACAGTTTTAAGTTGGCATTTTCACTCATTATTACAGTTAATGTCGTAGGTATTCTTTGTGTTCTATTTACAGAATACTTTGATATTAAAGGTGCTAAAATTTTAAAATTAGGTTATATGACCTCTTTAATTTATGGAGGAGTGGTTTTAGCGACTGGATATAAATTTGTCTATGGTCCTTATGGATTGATTACAAAATTTTTACAAAATATTATCCCTTCTTTAGACCCTAACTGGTTTATTGGGTATGGTGCAGTCTTATTCATTATGACATTTTCAGGAACTGCTAATCATACATTGTTTTTAACAAATACAATTCGAAGCGTTGACTATCACACTATTGAGGCTGCTCGAAATATGGGAGCAAAACCATTTACTGTTTTCCGAAAAGTAGTGTTACCAACCTTAATTCCAACTCTATTTGCACTTACTATCATGGTTTTTCTTAGTGGTTTATCTGCAGTAGCAGCACCCATGATTGTTGGTGGTAAAGAATTTCAAACTATAAATCCAATGATTATTACATTTGCAGGGATGGGGAATTCTCGTGATTTAGCTGCCCTACTTGCAATTATTTTAGGTATTGCAACTACAATTTTGCTTACTATCATGAATAAGATAGAAAAAGGTGGAAATTATATTTCTATCTCAAAGACTAAAGCGCCTCTTAAAAAACAAAAAATTGCGTCTAAGCCTTGGAATATCATTGCTCACATTGTAGCATATGGATTGTTCACAGTTTTCATGCTTCCACTAATTTTTATAGTATTATACTCATTTACAGATCCAGTTGCAATTCAAACAGGTAACTTAACATTATCAAACTTTACTTTAGAAAATTATCGCTTATTCTTTAGTAATAGTGCGGCATTCTCTCCATTCTTGGTCAGCTTTATTTATTCTATTATTGCTGCGACAACAGCAACAATTCTCGCAGTTGTATTTGCTCGTGTTGTCAGAAAACATAAATCTCGTTTTGATTTCTTATTTGAATATGGTGCTCTACTTCCTTGGTTACTACCAAGTACACTTTTAGCAGTAAGTTTATTATTTACTTTTAATCAGCCACAATTTCTTGTCTTGAATCAGATTTTGGTAGGTAGTTTGGTAATTCTACTTATTGCATATATAGTTGTAAAAATCCCATTTTCTTATAGAATGGTACGTGCTATTTTATTTAGTGTTGATGATGAGATGGAAGATGCAGCAAGAAGTATGGGTGCTTCACCTTTTTATACTATGATGAAGGTTATCATTCCATTTATTTTACCGGTTGTTCTCTCTGTTATTGCTTTAAACTTTAACTCTTTATTAACTGACTTCGACTTATCTGTATTTCTTTACCATCCATTAGCTCAACCACTGGGTATAACTATTCGTTCAGCAGGTGATGAAACAGCAACTTCAAATGCTCAAGCACTTGTATTCGTTTATACTATTGTATTAATGATAATTTCTGGTTCTGTTTTATACTTTACTCAGAGACCAGTTAGTAGAAAAAGGAAATAATAATGCAAGCAACAAGCTTAGGACTATCATATATCGAAATTGTATTAAGAATTGTACTTTCATTAGTTATTGGTGGTGTAATTGGTTTAGAGAGAGGAAGTAAATCTCAACCAGCAGGTATTCGTACACATAGTATTGTTTGTCTGGCTGCATGTTTAATTATGATGACTAATGAGTATGTATCTTATAAATTTGGTACAGGAGATCCTACACGCTTAGGTGCGCAGGTTATATCAGGTGTTGGTTTTCTTGGGGCTGGAACAATACTTATTACAGATAAAAAGAAAATAACTGGTTTAACAACTGCAGCCGGAATATGGGCTTCAGCTGGAATCGGTCTAGCTATTGGTGTTGGTTTTTATGAAGGAGCCATACTAGGAGCAATGTCTGTTTGGAGTGTTATAACTATGTTCCAACCTTTAAAAAAATATCTTCAAAGTCGTTCAAAGATAATCGAATTGTATATCGTTGTTAGATCTACAGAGGCATATAATCGGGTACTAGTATACTGTGCTGAGAATGGCATTAGAATGACTGATTCTAGAACTGCATTTGGAGATGTTAATTCAGAAAGAATTGAATATTTTGATGTTCCAGACAAAAAAATCGCGTCATTTATTACTCTGGAATTATCAGGTAGATTTGAGCACCTTAAACTAATGGAAGAAATTGCTAATATTGTTGGTGTGATTTATGTTGAGGAAATCAGCTAATCTAGGGATAAACAAAGGGACGGATTATTCTAGTCCTTTTGTTTTCTTTAAATAATAAGAAATATAAGGGCACATCTAAAAACTCAATTTCAATACTTTTAAACATTGATGTATCAACGTTTTCTGAGCAATAAAAATAGAAAATCGGTAGTTTTTAGAGGTGTCCATAATAATTTTTGAAGAAAAGGATCTAACTAATTTGAGAGTATATAAAGTGGATTTTGATGCAGGAAAAATAACTTATTTTGATGACTATAATCTCATACAGGTATACCACTTCCATTCATTTTATGATGTTTGTGAGATGGTGTTCGCTTGTCATTTACCATTTGAAGAAATGCTTAGAAATGTTATTGTTAAGGAGAAAGCTGTTCCCATATTAGAGTGTTATATTGAACAGATAATGAATACATTTCTAAATACAGAAGGATTTACTGAAAATGATTCCTTGGAATTTTCAGGTAGTGTATTTTCTTATCCGGTGATTTGTAATGCAGTTTACAAAATAGTACAAAACAGTGAATTGAATTGTAAAATTTATGTTACTAGTACTGAAAGTTAATGTAGATTTAGTGAAGTATTTCCTCCAGATGTAAACTAGATTAAAAGATTAGAATGTAATTTTCTTGTTAAAATAATTTAAATATTGTATAGTTATAGTGAAGGTTTATGACAGGAGTATTTTAATGGAAAAAGGGAAAAAGGTAACGATATATGATATTGCACGTTTGTCTGGTTTTTCTCCAAAGACAGTTTCACGTGTAATAAATGGAGGGAATAGAGTAAAACCTGAGACTTATAATGCCATAAAAAAAGTCATCGATGAGTTATCCTATATTCCAAATGCCTATGCTCAGAATTTAACGAAGAAAGAAACCACGAATATTTTAATATCTGTGAAGAAGATTGATTCTTTTCCTTTAATCTGGTTTCAAACACTTTTAGATAAAGTTTTACAAACTTGTAGACAATTTGGAGTAAATGCTATTGTTGAATATTTTGGAGAGGAAGATTCGATTAGTAATTCAATTATTTCAAGTATTGGTAGCCTTGTAGATGGAGTGATTGTCTTTTATGAGGGGGAGAATGATATTCGAATCCAATATTTAAAGAAAAATAATATGCCTTTCATTGTCTTTGGAGAGTCTCAAACACCTGGAGTAGTTTACGTATCTAACAATAACTTTCAAGCTACTTATGATATGATGAAAGTAGTTTTGGAAAAGAATTTTAAAGATATGTGGTTACTTATGGGAGGTGAGTCTTATGTAAATAAGGATCGAGAGAGAGGAGTGAGAACTTTTTTAAAGGATAATAATTATTCTATGGATTTGAAGGTAGTTTATGGTTTAACTACAATAGAGTCAGTTTATTCCTTTGCTGTGAATGATTTGTCTTTTGGAAATTATCCAGATATTATATTTGTTTCAGGCGATGAAAAAGTTCAGGGACTAATTCGTGCGTGTTACGAAAAAGGAATAGCGATTCCGGATAATATATCCGTTGTTGGATTTGATAATATTCCAATTTCACAGTATTACACTCCTGCTTTATCTACAATTTCTCCTAATTATGTTAAATTAGCTCAAGAAATGATTGAAGGGGTATTAGCAATTATAAAGGGGGAAAGTGTCACATCTGTTGAAGTTTCTACTAAACTTGTTAGGAGACAGAGTTTCTAGTATTGTTTAATTCTTGAAAATCCTAAGGGAAAAGATGGAGTGTTCTAAAGTAAGTTCTGTTTAGCATCTATTCAGTTTCTATTGAGTTGGATCCAATTTCTAACAAGTGGGACATTTTCACGTTCGATTTACTAAAGACATTATCACATTCGAATCACACATCTTTCAAAAAAATCGTAAAAAAGTCTTGACAAAGAAAAAACAAAGTATTAAAATAAGTTCAACAAATCAGAAAAGTAACTATTTTTAATCTTCAGGGAGCCTGTGGTGATTGTGAACAGGTGGTTGGAAGTAGTGAAAGTGGGCTGATTTTAAAAATGAATTTGAAACAATGAAAATTCGGTGCGCACACCTTACAGTGCAACTTGTTGTTAGACAAGGCAGAGATGTAAAGGGATAGTCCCTTTATAATTGAGGTGGCACCGCGTTACCAACGCCCTCACATGGAATTTAATTCTGTGTGTGGGCTTTTTTCTATCCGTCATTTTGTTTATCTTTTATTAGGGCGTTAAGTCGCTTTGATGAACTTGAGTTCTATCTGCAGCTCCTTGCCTACTACTAAAAGCAAACAAAAAGGCCGGATTCATACAGAAAGAGGAAAAATTTTATGACAACTAAAGGTTATTTTGGACAATTTGGTGGTAGTTTTGTACCGGAGCCGATTCAGGCTTTGTTGGATGAGTTGGAAGTGACATTTGACAAGTACAAGAATAATCCAGACTTTTTGGCAGAATTTCGTCATTACTTAAAGGACTATTCAGGTCGCGAAACACCGCTCTATTTTGCGGAAAGTTTGACAGATCACTTAGGTGGCGCTAAGATTTATCTCAAGCGCGAAGATCTTAACCATCTGGGTTCTCACAAGCTCAACAACGTTTTAGGACAAATTCTTCTTGCTAAACGTATGGGCAAAAAACGAGTAATCGCAGAAACAGGAGCTGGTCAGCACGGGGTTGCGACGGCGGCAGCTGCAGCTAAGTTTGGTATGGCTTGTGATGTCTACATGGGGGCAGAAGATGTGGAACGCCAACGTCTCAATGTTTTCCGTATGGAGATGATGGGAGCAACTGTTCACGCAGTTGAAACGGGGACACGAACTCTTAAGGATGCGGTTGATGCAGCCTTTGGAGCATGGATGAATGACCTTGAAGCCTTCTATGTTCTGGGATCTGCTGTGGGACCTCACCCATATCCTACAATTGTCCACGAGTTCCAAAAGGTCATCAGTGAAGAATCTCGTCGTCAAATCTTAGAAAAAGAAGGTCGTTTACCAGACTACGTTATTGCCTGTGTAGGTGGTGGTTCTAATGCTATTGGTGCATTTTCTCAGTATGTGGCTGATGAAGAAGTTAAATTGGTTGGGGTTGAAGCTGCTGGTCACGGACTTGACACAGACAAGCACGCAGCTACTATGACAAAAGGTAGTATCGGAATTGTCGACGGCATGAAGACTTATGCAGTCTTTAAGGAAGATGGAGAGCTAGCTCCAGTTTACTCTATCTCAGCTGGATTGGACTATCCAGGGGTTGGCCCAGAACACGCCTACTTTAAAGATTCAGGTCGCGTGGAATATGTGGCTGCGACAGACGAAGAAGCTGTTCAGGCTCTCCTCCTTCTCAGCAAGACAGAAGGAATTATCCCAGCGATTGAAAGTTCGCACGCTATCGCAGAAGCAGTTAAACGTGCACCGAAACTAAGTAAAGACGACATTATCATCATCAATGTCTCTGGGCGTGGAGACAAGGACGTAGCTGCGATTGCAGACTACCTAGAAGCTAAAAAATAAAAGATGGAAAAATTACAGTCTTTTCTCTCACAGAGAGCTTGTGGTTGCTGGAAACAAGCAGAGAAAGTTGTAAGGTTGGGTCCATCTGAAATGAGAGAAGAAAACATAATTCTCAAGGGAGTGCCCTTTATCGCACAGCCTGTTACAGGAGGTTTCTGAGACAGGCATGAGAGATAGGAGAAATCCTATAATTGAGGTGGCACCGCGAATTTCGTCCTCACGCAAGTTGTTTTGCGTGGGGATTTTTATATATTTACCGCAGATATTGCGATTAATTTTTTAAATATTTTCAATAAATAGGTCGTTATAGAATATTTACGAACGAAGTGAGTTTCTAAAAGCTGTTTCCCGTCATAGTGGTATCCTAGAGAAGCAAAGATGCTTCTCTAGGACGGAATTTTTGAGACACATGGCTCAAAAATTAGGGATGAAATTTCGGAGAAAGTTGCTCCCGTCCGCACTATTTAAGGGAAATAGAAAAAAGATAAAAAATTAAAAATAAGGAACTGAAAGGGAAATTACAATGGAACGAATCATTCATGGAGATGTCTTATCACCAATCTTGGCTTATATGCGTCTAAAGGGGCAACACAAGGTTATTTTAGAAAGTATTCCGAGAGACAAGGAAACAGCTCGTTTTTCTATCCTAGCCTATAATCCAGTTTTTGAGATTAAGTTTGAAAATGGAGTTCTTTATCAAAATGGGAAAGTGATTGATCAGGATCCCTTGGATTTCCTTTATCAAGTGACTCATAAGAGCCAGCGCCATTCAGACCTCCCTTTTGGTGGTGGGGCAATTGGTTTTGTTGGTTACGATATGATTTCGCTTTATGAAGAAATTGGTCAAATTCCTGAAGATACGATTGGAACGCCAGATATGCATTTCTTCGTCTATGAGAGTTACATTGTCTTTGACCACAAGAAGGAGAAAATCCATGTCATCGAGGATGCTCTCTATAGCGAGCGTAGTCAAGAAGATTTGGAAAAATCCTTGAACCAAGTGCTTGAGGAATTACGCATTCCTGCTTCAAATGAATTTGAAGACTTGGATCTATCTCCTTTGGATTTCAAACCACATATCGCTCCTCAAAAGTTTGAGGAAATGGTGGAAACAGCTCGTTACTTGATTCGAAATGGTGACATGTTCCAATGTGTACTCAGCCAGCGTTTCTCAGCAGAAGTTACTGGAAATCCATTTGACTTCTACAGAAATCTCCGCGTGACTAATCCTTCTAATTACCTTTATTTCTATGATTTTGGTGATTATCAAATCATCGGTGCCAGTCCAGAAAGTTTAGTTTCTGTCAAAAATGGCATCGTGACAACCAATCCGATTGCAGGGACACGACCAAGAGGTGCTACGGATGAAGAAGACAAGGCTTTGGCGACAGACCTGCTTTCGGATGAGAAGGAAACAGCAGAGCATCGGATGTTAGTAGACTTGGGACGAAATGATATTGGCCGCATCTCTGAAACGGCAAGTGTCCAAGTCACTAAGTATATGGAAGTGGAGCTTTTCCGTTATGTCATGCATTTGACCAGTGTGGTCAAGGGGCGTTTGCTTCCAGAACTCACTGCCATGGATGCCTTGAAAGCTACACTTCCTGCTGGAACAGTTTCAGGAGCACCAAAGATTCGAGCGATGAGACGCATCTATGAACTAGAAACGGAAAAACGGGGCGTATACGCAGGAGCAATCGGCTACTTGTCTGCGACGGGTGATATGGATTTTGCCATTGCCATCCGAACCATGATTCTCAAAAATCAAACAGCTTATGTGCAGGCTGGGGCAGGGATTGTCTACGACTCCATCGCCCAAAACGAATACCAAGAAACCATTAACAAAGCAAAATCTATGACTAGAATTGGAGAACTAAGACCATGATTTTATTGATTGACAACTATGATTCTTTTACCTATAACTTGGCCCAATACATTGGGAATTTTGCAGAAGTTCAAGTTTTGAGAAATGATGATCCCAAGCTGTATGAAGAAGCTGAAAAAGCAGATGGTCTGGTTTTTTCTCCTGGTCCTGGTTGGCCAGTTGATGCTGGAAAGATGGAAGACATGATTCGTGACTTTGCTGACAAGAAACCGATTCTTGGAATTTGTTTGGGTCACCAAGCTATCGCAGAAGTTTTTGGTGGTAAGCTAGGTTTGGCTCCCAAAGTCATGCATGGGAAACAGAGCAATATCAGCTTTGAAGCGCCATCTGTTTTGTATCAAGGTATCGAGGATGGTCGTGCGGTCATGCGTTATCACAGTATTTTGATTGAGGAAATGCCAGAAGACTTTGAAGTGACAGCTCGTTCGACTGATGACCAAGCCATCATGGGGATTCAACACAAAACACTTCCAATTTATGGCTTCCAGTACCATCCAGAAAGTATCGGAACGCCAGATGGCTTGTCTTCTATTCGGAATTTTATCGAGAAGGTTGTAAAGTGAGGAAACTAGGATGAAAGAGATTATTGAAAAACTAGCAAAATTTGAAAATTTATCAGGTGTGGAAATGACGGATGTCATTGAGCGTATCGTAACTGGGCGTGTAACGGAAGCGCAGATTGCTTCTCTCCTTTTGGCTCTTAAGATGAAGGGGGAAACACCTGAAGAACGCACAGCCATTGCCCAAGTCATGAGAGGACATGCCCAACATATTCCAACTGAAATTCATGATGCCATGGACAACTGTGGTACAGGTGGGGACAAGTCTTTCAGCTTTAACATCTCCACAACTGCAGCCTTTGTCTTGGCTGGTGGCGGTGTTCACATGGCCAAGCATGGTAACCGCTCGATTTCTTCTAAATCTGGTTCTGCAGATGTCCTCGAAGCCTTGGGCATCAATCTTGATCTCAAACCAGCTGAACTAGGTAAGGTCTTTGATAAAACTGGCATCGTCTTTCTCTTCGCTAAAAATATGCACCCAGCTATGAAATACATCATGCCAGCTCGTTTGGAATTGGGAATTCCAACGATTATGAACTTGACTGGTCCCCTGATTCATCCAATGGCTTTGGAAACACAGCTTCTTGGAATTAGTCGTCCAGAACTTCTAGAAAGTACAGCTCAGGTTTTGAAAAATATGGGTCGCAAACGTGCTATAGTGGTTGCTGGACCAGAAGGACTGGATGAAGCTGGTTTGAATGGAACAACCAAGATTGCACTTCTTGAAAATGGTGAAATCAGCTTGTCAAGCTTCACTCCAGAAGATCTGGGGATGGAAGGCTACGCTATCGAAGATATTCGTGGTGGCAATGCTCAGGAAAATGCAGAAATTTTGCTCAGCGTTCTTAAGAACGAACCAAGTCCATTCTTGGAAACGACAGTCTTGAATGCTGGTCTTGGTTTCTATGCCAATGGTAAGGTAGCTAGTATCAAGGAAGGAGTTGCCTTGGCCCGTCAAGTGATTGCTAGTGGCAAGGCCCTTGAAAAACTCAGACTGTTACAGGAGTACCAAAAATGAGTCAGGAATTTTTAGCACGAATCTTGGAGCAGAAGGCGCGTGAGGTTGAGCAGATGGAGCTGGAGGAAATCCAGCCCCTGCGCAAGACCTATCGCTTGGCAGAATTTTTAAAGAATCACCAGGACCGCTTGCAGGTAATCGCTGAGGTCAAGAAGGCTAGCCCTAGTCTGGGAGATATCAATCTCGATGTGGATATTGTGCAACAGGCCCAGACTTATGAAGCGAACGGAGCAGTGATGATTTCTGTTCTGACAGATGAAGTTTTCTTTAAAGGTCATTTGGATTATCTACGGGAGATTTCCAGTCAAGTGCAGATTCCGACGCTTAACAAGGACTTTATTATCGATGAAAAGCAAATCATCCGCGCTCGCAATGCAGGTGCGACAGTCATCCTACTCATTGTGGCCGCCTTGTCAGAAGAACGTCTCAAAGAACTGTATGACTATGCGACAGATCTTGGTCTGGAAGTCTTGGTGGAAACGCATAATCTTGCTGAACTAGAGGTGGCTCATAGACTTGGTGCTGAGATTATCGGAGTCAATAACCGCAACTTGACCACCTTTGAAGTTGACTTGCAGACCAGTGTAGATTTGGCTAAACATTTCAAAGATGATTGCTTGTACATTTCTGAATCTGCTATTTTCACAGGGCAGGATGCGGAACGATTAGCACCATACTTTAACGGAATTTTAGTAGGGACAGCTCTCATGCAGGCAGAAGATGTGGCCCAGAGAATCAAGGAGTTGCAGATTGACAAAGGTTAAGATTTGTGGACTATCGACCAAAGAAGCGGTGGAAACAGCCGTTTCAGCAGGAGCAGACTACATCGGTTTTGTCTTCGCACCCAGTAAAAGAGAGGTGAGCTTGGAAGAAGCTACTGAGCTGGCAAAGCTTATTCCTACAGATGTCAAAAAGGTCGGCGTATTTGTTTCACCAAGTCGAGCTCAACTGCTAGAAGTCATTGACAAAGTTGACTTGGACTTGGTTCAAGTTCACAGTCAGGTAGCGGATGATTTATTTGAGGATTTGCCTTGTGCCAGCATTCAGGCTGTGCAGGTGGATGGAGAGGGGCATGTACCCAATTCTCAGGCAGACTATCTACTCTTTGATGCCCCTGTGGCTGGGAGTGGCCAGACCTTTGACTGGGGCCAACTGGATACGACTGGACTAACTCAGCCCTTCTTTATCGCAGGTGGGCTTAATGAAGACAATGTAGTACAAGCAATTCAACACTTTACTCCCTATGCAGTAGATGTATCAAGTGGAGTGGAGACAGATGGACAAAAAGATCATGAAAAGATTAGAAGATTTATAGAGAGGGTAAAGAATGGCATATCAAGAACCAAATAAAGATGGATTTTACGGAAAATTCGGCGGACGTTTCGTCCCAGAAACATTGATGACAGCAGTTTTGGAGTTGGAGAAGGCCTACCGTGAAAGTCAGGCAGACCCAAGTTTCCAAGAGGAATTAAACCAGCTCTTACGCCAGTATGTAGGACGTGAAACTCCCCTTTACTACGCAAAAAACTTGACCCAGCATATTGGCGGAGCCAAGATTTATCTCAAACGTGAAGACCTTAACCATACAGGGGCCCACAAGATTAACAATGCCTTGGGACAAGTTCTTCTGGCTAAACGTATGGGTAAAAAGAAAATTATCGCAGAAACAGGTGCTGGTCAGCACGGTGTGGCAACTGCAACTGCTGCAGCCCTCTTTAACATGGAATGTACTATCTACATGGGTGAGGAAGATGTCAAACGCCAAGCCCTCAATGTCTTCCGTATGGAGCTTTTGGGAGCCAAGGTTGAGGCAGTGACAGACGGTTCGCGCGTGCTCAAGGATGCAGTTAATGCAGCTCTTCGTTCATGGGTGGCTAATATCGATGATACCCACTATATCCTTGGTTCTGCCTTGGGGCCTCATCCATTCCCAGAAATCGTTCGTGACTTCCAAAGTGTCATCGGTCGAGAGGCTAAACAACAGTACCGCGACTTGACAGGACAAGATCTGCCAGATGCCCTAGTAGCCTGTGTTGGTGGTGGTTCAAATGCCATCGGTCTCTTCCATCCATTTGTAGAAGATGAGTCTGTAGCCATGTATGGAGCTGAAGCAGCTGGACTTGGTGTAGACACAGAGCACCACGCAGCTACTTTGACCAAGGGTCGTCCGGGTGTCCTTCACGGTTCCCTCATGGATGTGCTCCAAGATGCTCATGGTCAAATTCTTGAAGCCTTCTCTATCTCAGCAGGTTTGGACTATCCTGGTATCGGTCCAGAACATTCTCACTACCACGATATCAAACGTGCCAGCTATGTTCCTGTGACAGACGAGGAAGCCTTGGAAGGATTTCAACTCTTGTCTCGTGTGGAAGGGATTATCCCAGCCTTAGAATCTAGCCATGCCATTGCCTTTGCAGTGAAATTGGCTAAAGAACTTGGATCAGACAAGTCCATGATTGTCTGTCTATCAGGTCGTGGGGACAAGGATGTGGTTCAAGTCAAAGACCGCTTGGAAGCAGATGCAGCAAAGAAGGGAGAAGCTCATGCCTAAGACACTAACAAAAAAATTAAACGCTATAAAAGCAGCTGGAAAAGGAATTTTCGTTCCCTATATCATGGCTGGAGACCATGAGAAAGGTTTGGATGGTCTAGCTGAAACAATCCACTTTTTAGAAGATTTGGGTGTCTCTGCAATTGAAGTGGGCATTCCCTTTTCAGACCCAGTTGCAGATGGACCTGTTATCGAAGAAGCTGGCTTGCGCAGTCTAGCCCACGGAACTTCTACCCAGGCTTTAGTTGAAACTTTGAAAACCATTCAAACAGAAATTCCGCTGGTCATCATGACCTACTTCAACCCCCTCTTTCAGTACGGTATGGAGAACTTTGTCAAAGATTTGGCAGATACAGCGGTTAAGGGCTTGATTATTCCAGACTTGCCTCATGAGCATGCCAACTTTGTAGAACCATTTTTGGCAGACACAGACATCGCCTTGATTCCTCTAGTTAGTTTGACGACAGGAATTGAGCGTCAGAAAGAGTTGATTGAAGGGGCAGAAGGCTTTGTCTATGCAGTTGCCATCAATGGGGTGACAGGGAAATCTGGCAATTACCGTGCAGATTTGGATAAGCACTTGGCACAATTGCATCAAGTGGCTGACATCCCAGTCTTGACAGGATTTGGGGTATCTAGTCAAGCTGATGTAGAACGCTTTAATGCGGTGTCAGATGGTGTTATCGTTGGTTCGAAAATTGTAAAAGCTCTCCACGAGGGAGAGCCGATTGAGGACTTTATCAAACAAGCAGTAGCTTACCAAAAATAATCACACAAGCAGCGAGTAAGAGGAAAGGCACAAAAGGAAGTCTTTCCTTTTTCTTTTGCAGGAGAAAGGCTAGTTTTAGATATCATTTGCCAAATTACTCTGATATGAAACTTTAAGAAAAAGCTAATTATTGTAGTAATTTCTTTAAGAAAATGATATAATTCATTAAAAAGTATTCGGAGGAGGAAGAATTATGTTAAATCAGGATCTCTTTGATTCGCTCAAGGCACAAAAAATTGTAGATACTTTGATGAAAGGTCAAAAAGATTATGTCGATGAACGTCTAGAAAAAAGAGAGACAATGATAGTGTCGAATGGTTATGCATGGACGCGACCTAATCATATTGATACTGCATTTGCGTCAGCAGATTTGTTTGAGTATAAATTACAATTAGCAGGACAGACTTGGGGATATTTAGAATTTGAAACAAATACAGAAAAATATGGGAAAGTATTGTTAATTATAAAGGGTAAGAAGCGACTTACGAGCCAATTTCCTTTGGTACAAAAAAATAAGAGTGGCTACTTATTTGAATATGCTCGGATGAATACACTTTATCTTAATCAACATTCTCCCTACAAAAATGATGAAGATAGTCATTCCTTTCCAATTCAGATGGAGTTGGTTTCTGATGAAATGATTCAAGAAATTGAACAAGCTACTAAAAATTCGAATATCGAAAAATTTATGATTTTAACTTATGAGGCAGACTCAGAAAACAATATTATATCTGTAGATGTTGTTATGCCTGATGCACGAACTGGTCAGTTACACTTGATTCAAGATTTGTCTGAGTATATTCAATCAAGTTCGTACCATTTCGAAGAAGCTAAATACCAAGATATTCCTAATTTTTCAGAATTATCGGAAACAGAAGATTTTGAAATTATTCCAAGAATAGAAAAACAAGAAGGTCAAAAGTAGTAAGGAGTATGTAAATGTTTAATGGTCGGGTATTGAAAGAATTACGGCTGTTAAATGGTTTAAGTAGAGCAGAATTAGCTCAGAGAATTAATTTAACGGAACAAGCCATTTGGCAGTTTGAGTCCAACGAAACGAAACCTAAATTATCAACCAAAATGCATTTGGCCAACCAATTTCATGTTGATTTAACTTATTTTGAACAAGAAGAAGAAAGTATTCGATTTGATTCTTCTGTAATCGCCTTTAGAAATGCAGACCTAGCAACACGGAAAACAATAGATATTCAAACTATGTATTTACATAAGGTAGATAGTTTGATTGATTATTTTGAAAGTTTTGTAATTATACCTAATATTACAATTCATGACCTAAGTAATGTAGTGAGTGAATCTTATCATAAGGGAGAATCCATTGAGGAATTGGCTCTTTATGCCAGGGAAAAATTAGGTATTTCAAAAGATAATCATGATTTGCTTTATAAATTAGAACGTTCAGGCATCTATATCGTGGAACGATTAATTAATGGTCAAGCTGATGCTTATAGCGCATGGTCAAAATTGGGAAGACCTTATATTGTGTTGGGGACGAATAAATCATCTGTACGTCGAAATTTTGACTTAGCTCATGAGCTAGGACATATTCTTTTACACAAATATAAAGATATGAATGAAGATGGCGATAGTTTGGAGCAAGAAGCAAATTATTTTGCATCATGTTTTTTATTGCCAAAAGAAGAGTTTTTAGTCAAATTTGAAGAGAGGGTTGGCAAGCGTGTCAGCAATCCTGATAGTTATATTTTATTGAAGTCGGATTTGAATGTTTCGATACAAGCTTTAGAGTATCGAGCTTTTAAGTTAGGATTATTGACTCCAAAGCAACATTCTTACTTTTATCGTCAAATTGCGCAAAAAGGTTACAAAATGATTGAACCTTTGGATGATCAAATTTTTGTAAAAAAACCAAGCAAAGTAAAGAGTATTTTGGACGTCGTTTTGAGTAATCATCTAGTCAGTCTAGCGACTATAATGTCTAAACAAAGTATTCGTTTACAGTTTATAAGCGAAATATTTTCGGTCGAAATGAAATTTTTTGATCAATATCAAGAAGATAAAAGAACAGATCAATTTGATAATATCATTCCTTTGTATAAAAGAAATAATTTATAATTTAACTGTGAAATAATTTCATGAAGGACATATGATAGAAATTGAACTTTATCAAACAAGCAGTAGCTTACCAAAAATAATCACACAAGCAGCAAACAAGAGGAAAGGCACGAAAGGAAGTCTTTCCTTTTTCTTTTGCAGGAGAAAGGCCAGAATCCCTGTTGCAGAAGCAAACTGAATCAAGATGAGTAATTCGGTCGCACTAAAGACGAGAGCACAAGAAGCTAAAAAGAGAAAATCCCCTGCGCCCATGCGAATATCGATAAAATGAGCCAAAATTCCAAGAACAAAGAAGAAGACCATGACTAGATTCCAGCCAGAGGAAGCCATGAGGATTAGGTGGAAAGTCATCCAGACCAGTAAGGGATATTCCTGATGGCGAAAGTCGTAGATACCCAAGGTCAAACCAGCAGTGATTAGGATGACTTGCCCCAAGGAAAGTAATTCCCAGGAGTAAAGCAGAAAGATGAGCCCTAAGCCTAGTTCAAAAAGGGTATACCAGACAGGATAAGGAGCCTTGCAGTAGCGACAGCGAAAGCGATTGAAGACCTGCGAGAGAATCGGAATTAAATCTAAGGGACGCAAGCGAGTCTGACAGGAATCGCAGTGACTAGCAGGTTGGATAATGGATTGCTCAGGAAAACGGTCAATGACCAAACCAAGAAAGGAAGCGAGAATGCTCCCGACAAGAAAAAAATAAAAATCAATCATACTTATCTATTCGTAAAAAATAGGAGAAGTAGTATAATGGAGAAATATAGACAAGGTGGTGAGTGCAAAATGTCAATTCGTTTTGAAGAAAATGTGAGCACAGAAAACGCTCAATTCGTATGTCAATGGTCCAACTCCCTTGGCAAAGCTTTTCAAGAACAATGGATGGGACCAAAGATTCCTTTTCCCTTAACAATTCAAGTCTTGCAAGATTTGGAAGGAATCTTTTCTATCTTTGAAGGACAAGAGTTCGTCGGACTAATACAAAAAATCAGACTAGAAGACAGTAATCTTCATATTGGAAGATTTTTTATCAATCCCCAGAAACAGGGGCAAGGCTTAGGTAGTCAGGCTTTAAGGAAATTTGTTAGTTTGGCCTTTAAAAATGGAGACATAGATAGTATTTCTTTAAATGTCTTCGAGGCAAATCAAAGAGCTAAGAATCTTTACCAAAAAGAAGGATTTGAAATCGTTCAAATGGTTGAAGCATCTGAACGGAAATATATTATGAAGAAGGGGAGATAGAAGCAAAAAAAGTCTTTTCCTGTTTTATGTAGATGTTTACATATGAAAATTGAAGTATTTTCAAAAGATAATTGGAGTGATTTTATTCATGATGGGAAAAAGGGTCTGGACAAAAATGATTGAGAAATAGTTGCTAAAAAAGCGTTTGCATGATACTATATATTGAAAGGAGGTGATAAGATGGTAGAACAAAGAAAATCAATTACCATGAAAGATGTTGCTTTAGAAGCAGGAGTTAGTGTTGGAACAGTTTCACGTGTGATTAATAAAGAAAAAGGCATTAAAGAAGTAACCTTAAGGAAAGTTCAAAGGGCTATAAAAACATTGGACTATATCCCTGATAATTATGCTCGAGGTATGAAAAAGAATAGAACAGAAACTATCGCTTTGATTATTCCGAGCATATGGCATCCGTTTTTCTCGGAGTTTGCCTATCATGTTGAGAAAGAGTTATTAAAATATAATTATAAATTATTTATTTGTAACGCTGATAGCGATTCACAAAATGAAATCGAATATATCGAAATGTTGAAACAAAATAAAGTGGATGGAATTATTGGTATTACATATTCTGATATTGACAAATATATTTTATCTGATTTACCGTTTGTAAGTATAGATAGACATTTTTCGGAAAATGTATGCTATGTTACTTCAGCAAATTACAAAGGAGGACAAACTGCAGCAGAGGAACTGGTTAGAAGGGATAATAAGCACCTTGCTTTTATTGGTTCAATTAATATGTATGAGAATGAGACTATACTCAGAAGTAAAGGATTCAGAGAAAAAGCTAAGGAATTAGGAGTAGATGTCTATAATTTTGAAATGAAAGAACCTTTAATAAATCCTGAAGATCAGATAAGAGTTTTTTTGCAATCTCATAAAGAAATTGATGGTATATTTACAATAAATGATATGATGGCTCTGAGAGTTATTAGTGTTATGAAAGAACTGGGGAAAATAGCACCTGATGATTACCAGATAATTGGGTTTGATGGTTTAAAAACTTCTGTCGATCAATCTTATCTAGTGTCTACAATAGTTCAAGATATTGGTATGATGGCAAAAGAATCTGTTGCAATGATACTGAAAATGATTAAGCGGGAAGAGATTCTAGAAAAACGAATCGTAATTCCCACATATTTTTGGGGAGATAAAACAACAAAAAAAATTTAAAAAGCGCTTGACAATTAATGAAAGCGCTGTTATAATATAATCATCAAATGAAACGTTTCAAAAACAGGCTAGAAGCTTGTTTAAAAAATAAATAAAAAATGAAACGTTTCAAAAAGGAGGAAAATAATGCGTAAAGGTACAATGTTATCTGTTGTTGCGGGGCTATCGTTAGCTATACTTGCAGGTTGTAGTGGAGGAACTAACTCAAAACAAGCTAGTTCTTCAAATGATATTAAAGTCTGGGTACAATTCTCTGACGAAACCAATGAAGGAAAAGCTTGGCAAAAAGTTGTTGACAACTTTAATCAATCAGGAAAAAGTAAGTACAAAGTTGTAACTGAGTATATTCCTCGTAGTGGTAGTGGTGGAGGATATGAAGACAAGGTTAATGCTGCTATCACGACTAATAGTCTTCCAGATGTTATTACCCTTGATGGACCAAATACGGCAGCTTATGCAAAATCTAAAGTGATTACTCCGCTAGATGATTATCTAAAAGATAATAATATGGATGATGTTTTGGACAGTATTAAACAACAAGGAACTTATGATGGCAAATTCTATGCATTTGGATTTTCTGAATCGAATGTTGGTGTTTATTACAACAAAAAAATGTTCAAAGAGGCCGGAATTGCGGAATCAGAGCTTCCAACGCTAGAAAAGCCATGGACATGGGACGAATTTAATACGATTGCTAAAAAATTGAAAGATCATTATAACAAACCGGCAATTGATTTTCGTATTAATTCAAACGATGAAATGTTGCCATATGCTTATATGCCGTTGATTTGGTCAAATAATGGTTCTGTCGTAAACGAAGATGGAACAAAGGCAGAAGGATACTTCAACTCCAAAGAGAGTGTAGAAGCAGTTCAATTCATTCAAAATCTTGTAAAAGAAGGTTATACAACTGTTAGTCCAGTCGAAAAAGGTTTTGAAACAGGAGAGTATCCAATGCTTTTGAGTGGTTCTTGGACGATTGCTGACATGAATACAAACTACAAAGATATTGATTTTGGTATCCTTCCTTACCCAGTATCTAGTAAGACGAAAAAATTAGTATCCCCTTCAGGTAGTTGGCAATTAGCTGTTACGACAAAATCTGATAAAAAAGAAGCAGCATCTGAATTTGTTAAATTTGCTACAAATACAGAATCAAGTGAAATTATTAGCTTGGGGAATTCGGTCCTTCCAATTCGTAAATCTACAATTGAAAATATCAAAGATAAAGTATCCGAACCAATGCGTTTCTTGATGGAACAAAATTCAAAAACAGCTCATGCTCGCCCAGTTGTCGTAGCATATCCTCAGGTTTCTCGAGCTTTTCAACAAGCAATGCAAGATATTAGCTATTATGAAGAAAATCCAAATGTGCAAAAAGTCTTGGATACTCGTACAAAAGAAATGCAAACTGCTATTGATCAGTCACTCAAATAATCTGTAAAAAGGAAGGAGGAAGGAAAACGTTTGGAACTACCTTCCCCTTTCTTGTTAGTAGATTAGTTTGATATATATATGACTAAAGGAGATGAATATGAGTAAAGAAACTATTGTGGATACAAAAAGACGTGAAAAAATAAAAGATAACATACTAGGTTATAGTTTTTTAGCTCCAGCTTTAATTTTATTAGGTATCTTTTTGGTAATTCCAGTTGGAATGGTCATTTATTACGCTTTTACAGATTATTATTTGTTGACACCAGATGAAAGAAAATTTGTTGGATTTGAGAATTTTATTCGATTAATAAAGGATCCGATTTTCTTAAAGAGCTTCTTGAATACTTTGAAATTTGTGGTTTGGATTATTCCAGTTCAATTGGGAGCAGCCTTAGGAATGGCTTTGATTGTTAATAAAAAGCGCAAAGGGAATATGTTTTTTAAAGTGGCTTTTTTTGCTCCAGTTGTCATGTCCTTGGTAGTTATTTCTATTCTTTGGCTTTATCTTTTAAATCCAAATAGTGGCTTATTAAATGCTATTTTAAATAAGGTAGGTATTGCTTCTCAACCTTTCTTGACTAGTCCTAAACAAGCTATGTATGCAATTGTTTTTGTTTCTGCTTGGCAGGGTGCAGGTTATCAGATGCTTTTATTTTTAGGAGGAATGCAGAATATTCCACAAGATGTCTATGAAGCTGCTGAATTAGATGGATTCTCAAAATGGGCTCAGTTTCGTTATATCACGATGCCCCTACTAAAACCAACAGCCCTGTTTGTATTGTTAACAACTTTAATTTCTGCTTTTAAGCTAATTGTACAACCAATGGTTATGACGCAAGGTGGGCCATTAAACTCAACAATTACTATGGTGTACTATATTTATCAACAAGGTTTTACTGATCGTCTTGTAGGATATTCTAGCTCAATCGCTTTAGTATTTACAACGTTAATTGGTATGATTAGCTTAGTGCAACGTCGCGTTCTGAAGGAGGATGACTAAGATGAAACGATTTAAACCAACAACAATCTTAGAATATATTCTGTTAACCCTATTGGCAGGACTCTTCCTTTTTCCTATGGTTTGGATGGTAGTTTCAGCCATGAAGCCAGAAGCGGATGTTTATAAAAATTTAACTAGTTGGCAAGCCTTCTTACCAAGTTTAAATCCCGCTGATTGGTTTAAACCTTATCAGGAAGTATTTGAGCGATTTAGTATTTTTACCTATCTAGGGAACAGCATTTTTTATGCTGGAACGTTTGCTATTGGTTCTATTATTGTCAATGCACTGGCCGGTTTCGCTTTTGCAAAAGTCAATTTTTCAGGTAAGAAAATTTTATTTGGTTTCTTACTTGCTTTACTTATTATTCCAGTAGAAACTGTGTTAATTCCACAATTTACCATTATCAATTCCCTAGGTTTGGTCAATAATCGTCTTGCAGTTATTATTCCAGGATTGGCGAGTGTATTTAATATTTACTTATTTAGGAATTTCTTTATTGCAATTCCAGAAGAGATTCTTGAGTCTGCAAAGATGGACGGAGCAAGTATCGTTAGAATTTTCTTTAGAATTATGCTTCCAATGTCTAAACCTGCAGTTGCTACAGTTGGTGTTTTATCATTTATTTCAAGCTGGAATGATTATATTTGGCCATTGATGGTTTTGACAGATTCTTCTAAATTTTCAATGCAGGTTGCAATTACAACTATTAATACAACTCAACCAGTTTATATCAATCAGGTAATGGCTGTATTAACTATTTCAACGATTCCGTTGATTTTGGTCTATGTAGTCGCTCAGAAATATATTGTTCAAGGTCTGGGTGGTTCCGGAACTGGAATAAAATAGGATATACTTATGATAAATAAAACATTTACAGTAGAAAAAGCCAATCGTTTTATAGCAGAAAATAAACATCTTGTAAATACTCAATATAAGCCTGAAGAACATTTTTCAGCTGAGATTGGCTGGATCAATGATCCAAATGGATTTGTCTATTTTCGTGGAGAATACCATCTCTTTTATCAATTCTATCCATATGATAGTGTCTGGGGACCAATGCACTGGGGTCATGCTAAAAGTAAGGACTTGGTGACTTGGGAGCACTTGCCAGTGGCACTTGCTCCTGACCAAGATTATGACCGCAATGGATGTTTCTCAGGTTCTGCCATTGTCAAGGATGATCGCCTCTGGCTCATGTACACTGGACATATCGAAGAAGAAACAGGTGTTCGTCAAGTGCAAAATATGGCATTTTCAGACGATGGGATTCACTTTGAAAAGATTGAACAAAATCCAGTTGCAACTGGAGCAGACTTGCCAGATGAGTTGATTGCTGCTGATTTCCGTGATCCAAAACTCTTTGAAAAAGATGGACGCTATTACTCCGTAGTAGCTGCCAAACACAAGGATAATGTGGGCTGTATCGTTCTACTAGGGTCCGATAACCTAGTAGAATGGCGGTTCGAATCCATCTTTTTAAAAGGGGTAGAACACCAAGGCTTTATGTGGGAATGCCCAGATTACTTTGAGTTAGATGGGAAGGATTGCCTTATTATGTCACCCATGCGTTATCAGCGTGAGGGAGACTCCTATCATAACATCAACTCATCGGTTTTGTTCACGGGTAAGGTAGATTGGGGAGAAAAACGTTTTATCTCAGAATCAGTTCAAGAAATTGATCATGGCCAAGACTTCTATGCGCCTCAAACATTGTTGGACGATCAAAATCGTCGTATCCTGATTGCTTGGATGCAGACATGGGGGCGTACCCTTCCAACCCATGACCAAGAACACAAATGGGCATGTGCCATGACTTTACCTAGAATTCTAAGATTGGAAGATGGCAAACTAAGACAATTCCCTGTTAAAAAAGGCCAATATCAAATCCAAATAGATAAAGATTGTCATTACCACTTAGGAAATGATACAGATTATCTTGAATTTGGTTATGACAGTAATGCGCAGCAAGTTTACATTGATCGTAGCCATCTTGTTCAAAAAATTCTAGGTGAAGAAGAACAGGACACTAGCCGACGGTATGTAGATATTGAAGCTAAAGAATTGGAAGTTGTTCTAGATAAAAATTCCATCGAGATTTTTGTCAATCAAGGTGAAGCAAGCTTGACGGCAACCTATTACTTAACAGTGCCAGCTGAGCTATCACGAATCGATTAAAAATTAATACTCTTCGAAAATCAAATTCAAACCACGTCAGCGTCGCCTTACCGTGTAGATGTTACCGACTTCGTCAGTTCTATCT